>JAHBXU010000140.1 GCA_019636315.1 Planctomycetaceae bacterium
AATTCCGTCCGTGGTTCTCCTGGTCCCCCACGATACTGCACGATCTTCCAGTCGGAGAGGGCTAACCCCCACACATAGAGGGAGATGATGCACACCGAGTACACCACCGCCTTGAACCTCCGCCCCTGGTAGAAGTGCCCTAATCCGGGCACGAGATAGGCCAGAATACCGGCAACGAAGGGGTCTTTGAGGTGAACTTGTGGCGTATTCATAAGCATCCGCGAGAGTCGCAATCGACAGGCGCCGCCGGCTTTCCGCCGGAAATTCTATGGATTGCCGCGACAAAGGGCCAGACAGATTCCCACCTTGCCCCAGCGGCTCGGCAGCGCCGCTGTCGGTCTGGCCGGCATCAGACCGGAGCCGCACTCAAATACGTCGTGCGTCCGTGAAATGCGGGAACGATTGACACGAACTTTGGTCCAACGGCCGGTCGCCAGCCCATCCACGAATGTTGATCATCGGGAGGCAAGCGCACGTCGCCGCCTCGGATGCCATGCGACATCGGAGGGTGTCAGAACTTGTTGTTGATGTGGACAAACCGTCACCCGCTGGCCGTGCGAGGAATGCGAAGAAGGGCGAATCCCAGGTTTGCCCGTACTGACGCCGCGCGTTTCGGTCCGTTTTCAAGCACCGCTTCAACCCGCGAAACCAAGCCGGCGATACTCGGACATTTTGTTCCGCAGTGTGCGGGACGTCACGCCGAGGGCTCGCGCGGCCGCTGTTTGATTCCCATCAAACAAGTTCAGCCGATGGAGGATCACATGCCGTTCGATCTCGCGCAAGGGAAGCGTCTCCATCGCCGTCGGAAGGGAAAACGCATCATCAAACGAGTCATCCAGGCGCGGCAGGGCATCCAGATCAATCGTGTCCTGTTGCGCCAGGACGCACACGCGATGAATCGCGTTTCGCAACTGGCGGACGTTTCCGGGCCAGTCGTATTCCGCCAGCTTGCGCATGGCCCGGGGCGTCAACCCCTTAACGCCGCAAATCGATTCGTGCCGGAAGCGGCCGATGAAGTGCTGGACGAGGAGCGGGACGTCTTCGCGCCGTTGCCGGAGTGCCGGGACTTCGAGGGGCAGGACGTTGAGGCGATGATACAGGTCGCGTCGAAAGCGATTGCGACCCACGTCTTCGGCGAGCGAACGGTTTGTTGCAGCGACGATACGGGCTTCGAGAACGCGGCTGTCGTTGCTGCCGACACGCTCATACTCCGCCTCTTCCAGAACGCGGAGCAGCTTCGGCTGCAATCGCGGCGAGAGGTCGCCCACTTCATCCAGCAGCAGCGTGCCCTTCCCAGCGGCTTCCAACCGGCCCCGCCGTTCGGTCACTGCACCCGTAAACGAGCCGCGCTCGTGACCGAAGAGTTCGCTCTCGAAGAGCGTGTCAGAAAGCGACGTGCAATTGATGCGCACCAGCGGCTCATTCCGCCGGTCGCTCTCGTCGCGAATCAGCCGCACGAGCAATTCTTTTCCCGTCCCGCTCTCACCCACGATCAATACGGTGGCCGAGCTTCTGGCGTAGCGGCGCGCCTGCTCGACAACGCACATCATGGCCTGTGATTGAAATAGCAGCGGCATTGCTGTCCCCCCCAAGTGTGATCCTCATGCTATTCCACCGCCTGCCGAATGGTGCGGGCGTAGGCGGAATGCATCTGGTGCGTTTTGACCGTCTCATCCACAGCCGCCAGGACTCCCCCTCGCGACGACCGGGCGATTTGTTCCGCTCGATTGAGACTGTCGATCAGCTCGCGCAGAATTCCTTCCTGCCGTCGGAGCGTCTGCTGCAGGCGGACTCCGGGCGAACGGCGTAGCCGCTTCCAATTGTCCTGCAGTTGCACCACGCGATATTCCGTGTCGCGCGTCTCGAGCGCGATCTGCTGCAGGCGTTCGTAACTCTGTGCGTGTCCCTCGCCGCTCGCCAGAGTATGGGCGATCCCCTCGATCTGACGGACGGCCTGCTCGTAGTCGCGCCCCGCAGCGTCCATCGCTTCACAGAGTGCAAGTTCAACGTCGGAGTTCGGCATCGACCTGCTCCTTCAATTGTCGGATGAGGCTGTCCAGATCCTGCGTCTGCCGCAACATGGCCTTGCGCTTGTCGAGCACCATCAGCCACCACCGGGCCGTTTCCGCCATCCAGACCGGTTCCTCAATGGCGACCAGCGTGCGGTAGTGCTTCGACGCCTCCTCAATATTTCCCAGTCGCCGGTAGCAGCCGGCCAATTGCAACTGCACCCAATGACGATCGGTCAGGCCGAGCGCCTTCATATCGATCTCCAGGTACAGGTTGAGCGCCGTCGCCGTCTCCCCGGCCGCATACAAATTGTCTGCGAGGGCCAGTCGATCGACCGGTGCATCCACTGCTGTTTGCGCGATCCAGGATCTGGCGGAGGGCGTTTGCTCCAGGACAGCCTGAGGACTTGGCCCCGGCGATGGGTTTGTTGCGGCCGGCGCGTCGGCGATCGCCGTGGCGGGAACGGACTCCAGCATCTCGGGAGGCGGCGGGAGCGGCAACGAGTCAGCGGAGGACTCTGCCGCGTTCGCATTTGTCGGCGGAACATTCGCAGCCCGGGGAATGTTTCGTGGTGGCCTGGCAGGCGGAGGATCGGACTCTCGATTCGACTCCGCAATAACCGGTGGGAGGCTGCTTGCTTTGTCGGGCGGCAGCGTCGGCGCCGTCTCATGCAGGCGCTCGTTGAGTCGATCCAGCAGACTTCCGAGCTTGTTGAGGCGTTCAGTGCGCTCGTCGGAGAAAACGTCGCTCAGATTCACAGGGGATGACATCGTCGGCGCCGGAGCGGCCGGCGATTTTTGCGGCAGCGGCGTCGCGGTGGGCTCCACCTTGGCAGGGGTCGGCTCCGACTGCCGGACCGGTTGAGACGGCGGACAGGGGACGTATAACGGCGGGACCAGATAGGTCGGTGCCGGTTGTGACGGCTCACAGGGAACGAATTCCTCGGTCATGATGTCGTCGCAACGATCGCTGACGACACTGAATCCGACCGCCGACGTTCCATCGTCGCTGACGGCGTAAGGAACAGTCAGCAGCGCGCAACCCAACAACGGCGTCGGCGCCAGGACTCGTCTCAGGAAATTGAGACATCGGCTGTTCATGGGCGGCCCTCCGCGTTGCCTGACGGCACGTTCGGGCGCACATCGTGACCGGACGGAGAGGGGGTGTTCTCTCCCGTTGCGGACGGTCGCAACGTCGCCTCGAAGAGTTGCGGTGCAACACCGGAGAAACACAGAACGGCGCGCTCGCGATCGCCGCGACCGGCATAGATGCCGCCCAGGAGACGCAGGACCTGGACTCGCTGCTCTTCGGACAGCGTTTGCTGCAGAAGTTCGCGACAGCACTGTTCGGCACGTTCCCCGTCACGTTGTTTGACGTGCAGGTGGGCCAGCGCCAGTTGCGATTTCATGGCCACATCGGTTGCCGTGTGTTCGGTCATCGCGGTCAGGACCACTTCGGCGCGCTGCGGATCGCCGCGCTGGATCAATCGGTCAGCCAGTTGAAACTGCATGCGCGTCCGGAGAGGCGACGGTCCGTAGGACTGCACGGCCGAATCCAACAACGAGACCGCCAGATCTGCCAAACCAACCTCATCGAGTGCTTCGACATTGAGCAACAGATCCGGAAGCGTGTTCCAATCCTCTTCGCGGATGTGACTGAGTGCCGCGATGAGCGCCCGCCCGTCCCGATCGGTGCGCCAGGGGGTGGTGGCGGAACGGAACCGTGCCAAGCTGCCCAGGAACGCGGCTCGGTCGCGATAGGCGGGTTGTTGCAACAATCGCCGATCTTCAACCAGGACCAGATTGGCACTCTGCGGTTGACCGGCCAGCAGGTGCGCCGACGCCAGGGACAATAGCGACAAGGCCCGCACATCCTGATCCGCCGCCAGCGTGACCGCCCGCACCAGGGGGCGAATCGCCCGGACCGGTTCTTCAAACAGCAACTCGTTATGCCCCGACAGCAGCAGGGCGACCGGTTCCAGAGAACTCCCGCGGGAAACGTCCACCGCCCCCAGCAGCGATTGCCGTGCACGCTGCAGTTGACCTTCGGCGATGGCAATCTTGGCCGAGTTGAACCAGGCTTCCGCGGCAACGGGCGCCCGCGGATTGTTCTGCAGGACGTGATCGTAGTGTCGACGCGCGGAGGGCAGATCGGGAATTTGAAACGACAGATTGCCCAACAGCAAATAGGCCATCGGCGAAAGCTCATGTTCGGGAGCGGCGAGCAGAGCCGCAAACAGCATCCGCTCCGCCAAGGTTCGCTGGTATCGGCGAGCATCCTCCTCTGTCATCTCGCTGAGTGCGACGACCCGCACACATCCCGACTCAAATGTCCACGCCATGCCCAGGGGCGCCAGCAGCAAGTCGAACAGCAGGTCCGCACTCTTTTCGGAGAAGTTCAACTGCACCGTCTGGGAACGGAGCGAGTTCTCGGCAACGGAGGAGAATTCGATCGTCCAATGCGGTGCTTCGCACAATTGCTGCAGAACACGATGGATGCTGGAGCGAGCGAGCCGTCCTTGAAAGTAAGATGTCCCCGGCTCCGAAACCTGAAGTTGTTGCAACATCTGAATGCCGACGGGAATGTCGATGCCGTCGCGTGCCGCGGCGGAAAACAACGCCGGCAGGTAGTTGCAGGGATCAAATCCGACGCGCGGGAATGCCACGCCGTGGGGATCCCACAACGGAATGCGTTGCTCACTGAGGGCGATCTCGGAGGAGACCGAACCCAACAGGTACAAGGCCTCGCGCAAGACCGGAAGCGAGCCCGTCAAGGCGTCATTGTCCAGCAGGAGCCAGCGTCGCAACAGTTGCTGTGACGTCGTGAGTTGTTTTTGCTTGGCGAGCACACGTGCCTGTCCCAGCCACGCCAGCTCACCCAGTAATCCTGTGCTCGAGACCTGCACGACTTGTTGATAATTGGAGAGTGCGTCCCCATGACGCCCCAACGCTTCGGCACATAATGCCAGACGATAACGAACGTCTTTGACGGAGTTGTCGGAGCTGGCTTCGGAAAGCAGGTAACGGTAGTAGCGAACCGCTTCACTGACGCGGCCTTCCTGAATCAACAAGTCCCCGTGGAGCAGGGCATTCGCAGTCGCCTGCGTGTCCGGTCCGCCTTGCGAGGCGTTGAGCCGTTCCGCGAGCGGCTCCCACGACGACCCGTCCGGCGAGAGCCGTAGATCATCGGATTCCGAGGTTCCTGAATCGTCCGACAGGGGAACATCACCAGACGTGACGTCGACCGTCGCGGCTGTCGATGGTGTGTCCGCATCGCTTCTCTCGCGGAGCAGATAGCCGCGCGTCGAGGCGCCGCCCACGGCTCCGACGATCGCCAGGACCGCAACAAGAACCGCCCTGCGGACAGCTTTGAAGTTCTTCTTCATCGCAGCCGGATCGCTCTCGTCGACGGATGTCTTGCCTGGTGGAGCCGCAGACAACGACCGGAATGGGCGTCGGAACTGACCAAAGGGACTTTCTCCGAGTAATGCGGGAACTGCAATTTGTGTCGCCGACGTGCTTCAGCGAGTCCCCCGCGCCGCCCTCGTTCGAGACTCCATGAACGCCTTCTCGCCTCGATTGGTTGCTGGCGGTGAGAAGGGGGCGGCACGTCGCACCTTCCTGCCGGCGGCCCCGGGAAATTCGCCTATCTCATCCGCTCGCCGACGAAATCCACACAATCGGAAATGTTTACCTGACCGTTCTCATTTCATCGGTCCGAGATTCCGAAGAAATCCAAGAAGATTCTTAGCAAGTCGCTCGGGGTCTGTCCGATCACTGTTCCGCCCTATTCTCTGAGGGACCGCAAACGATGCAGATTCACCAAAGTGGCGCCGGGCCGGTCGGAATTCCCGCACGATCAGCGAACCACTCGACTCCCGTCTCTCCGCCCCTCCGCGGTGCGGCCGCTGGCCGACACGCCGGCGTGGAGATTCTCGGGATTCGCCAGGAGGACCTCACGTCGCTGGCGGTTCGGCTGAAGGATTATCCCGCGACGCGCGACGAGGTCATCGAGCAAGTCGGTGAACGGGTGGAACAGGGCCACTATCTGACCCGTGAGGCAGCCGAACGGACCGCTGCCGGAATTCTTGGCAAGTAGGCCAGACCCAGTTGACTTGCGACCGGCCTGACTTCGAAGTCGGCTCCCGAGGGGGACGCCAAGGTCATCGCACTGACTCCGGAAAGTGAACCATGGCACTGACAATTGCGAACAACGTTTCCTCGCTGAACGCCCAGAACAACCTGAATCGGGCGTCGCGAAACCTGTCGTCGTCGATTGAGCGTTTGTCCTCGGGTCTGAAGGTGAACCGGGGCGCCGACGGCCCGGCCGCGCTGGTCATCTCCGAAAAGCAGCGGGCCCAGATCTCCGGCCTCAAGCAGGCGATCGAAAACAGTGAGAAGGCGGTCGCCGTCGTGCAAACGGCCGAAGGCGCGCTGAACGAAATCAATACGCTGCTCGTCAAGGCCCGCTCGCTGGCCCTCGACTCCGCCAACGCCGGTGTGAACGACAGCGACTCGCTCGCCGCGAACCAGGCGGAAATCGACAACCTTCTCGATACGATCAACCGCATCGCGAACAACACACAGTTCGGCACCAAGAAGCTGCTGGACGGTTCGGCCGGTATTAAGGGTGTGTCCAACGACGCCGACACGACATTCCTGAGCGCGACCAACGCCACCACCGCCGGCTCCTACGCCGTCGTGGTCGCAACCGCCGGCGAGCGCGCCGTCGCGGAGGCTGATGAAGACCAGGCAGCGGTGCTTGCTCAGGCGGAAACCCTGACGATTAACGGTGTGTCCGTCAGCCTGAATGCCGGCCTCACCCAGAACCAGGTTGTGAGCCGGATCAACGAGTTCACCGCACAGACTGGCGTGACGGCTGAGGTCGACGGCACGACGACGCGGCTGTACAGCGCCGGCTTCGGATCGTCTGCATCCATCAGTGTGGTTTCGGACGTTGCTGCCGCGGCTGACAGCTCGGGCTTCGGCACTGCCACGATCTCCGACACGGGTGCCGACATCACAGGAACGATCGACGGCATCGCCGCCACCGGGAAAGGGAACGTCCTGACCGCGGCATCTGGAGCATCGCAGGGGTTGTCTGTGCAGCTTGCGGTGAACCCCACCGACGCCACGGCCAGCGTGACCGGCGCCCAAGGCAGCGTCACGGTGACCGACAACTCGCTCGTCTTCCAGATTGGCCCCAACCAGAACCAGACGGCGAAGGTTGCGATCAACCAGGTCAACCCGACGTCGCTCGGCGTCGGCGTGGTCGGCAATCAGTTCGCCAGTCTGAACGCCATCGACATCACGAGCACCGCGGGCGCCAACGACTCCATCGGCGTCATTGATACGGCAATCGACCAGATCACCAACCTCCGTGGCTCGTTGGGCGCCTTCCAGCAGAACACGCTGGAATCGACCGCCAACAACCTCCGGGCCACGTTGGAGAACACGGTCAACGCCGAATCGGTCATTCGTGACACCGACTTTGCGGAAGAAATCGCCAACTTCACGCGGCAACAGGTTCTGGTCCAGGCCGGCACGTCGGTCTTGTCCAACGCCAATCAGCAGCCGCAGCTCGTGCTCTCGCTCCTCCGGTAATCTCCTGAGAGCGTTTTGAGCAAAGGGGAATTTGACCGTGCGAGGGTGAGATAGTCCAAGAGTCACGGGCACGACGTCCGTGACGTCCTGGCGACTCTCACCCTCGCACGCTTTTCTGAATGCAGGGAACAGCGTTCAGAGAGCCGCGAAGAATCTGGTTTCGTTCGCGGCGCGGTTGGCCGCTTCGGCGTTCCAACAACTCACACAGATCGTGGGTGATCCATCTCCATGCTGACCATTGACGGACTGATCTCGGGCCTCGACACCGAATCGATTGTCGCCGGACTGCTGGAAATTCAGCAGAAGCAGATCAATCTGCTGGAGAGCCGGAAAGATCAGATCGCCGCCCGACAGGGCGCATTTCAGGCGATTCAGGGACAGCTGCAATCACTGCGCGGCATCGCAGGGACGTTGTCGCGCTCGCTGAACAGCGTCTTCAACAGTCGCCAGGTCAATGTGAGTGATGAATCGGCTGTCCTGGCGACGGCCTCCGGCACCGCATCCGCCGGCGTCTATCAGATCAAAGTCAACTCGCTCGCCACCGCCCACCAAGTCGCCTCGCAGGGTTTCGCCGATGCCGATGCGGCCATCTCTCATGGGACGTTGACACTGCAACTCGGCAGCGCATCCCCCATCACGCTGACGGTTGACTCCAGCAACGACACGCTCGAAGGACTTGCCACGTCGATCAACGACAGCAACACGGGGATCTCGGCGTCCATCATCCAGGATGGATCCGGCGGCGGAACGCCGTTTCGTTTATTGCTGACCGGCAAGAAGTCA
>JAHBXU010000141.1 GCA_019636315.1 Planctomycetaceae bacterium
TCGTCGGTTCGGGCGTGTTGCAGGCGGGACTCAGCATACTGCAGTTTCTGTTGCCGGAGCGTCTCATCCATCGCGCGGCGTGATGACTTCTCCGCAAAAGACTGCAGATAGCGGAGGTTTCGCTCCCAGTGGGCGATCTCCGCGGTCTGGCAGGATCGCAGCCGCTGCTGATACCAGTCGCTTTGCAGCAACGACTCGCGAGTGAACAAGCGTCGCACGTCCGGGTGGCGCTCGTCGCGTCCTTCGTGTTGCCCTTCCGCCATGATGGTCACGAGCACGCGGAGCGGAGGGCAAAGTTCCTTTGCAGTCCCGTCTGTGAGATAGGCTCTCGCGGCGCGTTCCTGCGCTTCAAGAATGTATTTGACACTGTCGACGAACGCCGCGGCATCCTGGGTTTCCGGCCGCAGGATCGATTCATCGAAGACCTTGTCCGGATTGTCGAATACGCGTCCGAAGTAGCGTCCGACGAACCGTTCCGTAATACGGTAGCCGAGACGGCTCCCGGAGATCGTCTCCCCCTCCGCGGTCACATCGGGCACCGGTTCGAGCATCCCATCGGCGATGAGCCGGGCCGGATCGCGCTCCTCTGCGGTGAGCCGGCACCAGACCTCTGGAACGAGCAGACTGATATCGTGATCGACCCGGAACCGGGGACCAATGGACCCGGCGGCCGTCGTGAACCCGCCAAGTCCTGTGAGAATCATTCCCACCAGCGCCGCATTCAGATCGGCGGCTGGCAGCAGCATGTTGAAGGGGCCTTTGGTGAGCGCCCCTTCGCTGCCAGCGCCCGTGGTCGAAGGGCTCTTGCCTGTGAGCGATGCAATCCAGTCCATGAACAGCTCGGGCAGCTCCTGGTAATGGATGGGGCCATAGACGGCGAGTCCACGGATGCCCGCCTGGGGATCCGGCGGGTTCAACCTCCGACCAGCCACGACAGCGCTCACCGGCATGCGCACCGGCGCCTGGGCCGGAAGAGCGCCGAACAGCCGCATCCCCATTTCCGCAACATACCGCTCCAGCGGACGGGCCAGATCGGGACGATCTTGCAGGTAGCGCGGATTCTTGGAAGGCACTCCGTCGATTCGCCGTGGATTATCCGAGCAAACGATATAGCGGCTCTTTCCCTGGTCGACGGAACGCAGCAGCTTCTTCATCGGCGGCGTGAAGGCGTCGAAGTCGACGACCTTTTCCAGCATCTCGTGCACGGCCTCCTGCGTGAGCGGCTCGAAGTTGGAGATGAAGTTCACCCCCTGCTGCGCCAGATCGGCTTCCGCCTGCTTGTCGAATCCCCGATGCACCGCATCATCCGGACGCTGAAACAACCGGTATTCGCAGTTCTCGACAAATTTATAGGAGCGTTCCATCGGAACACCCGAGGTGGGAGACGCGTTGTCCATCGACGCCGACGGAGTTCCGCCCAGCACGCGTCCCGGCACCACCACCGAGGCCGAGATATCGTCTTCGGTCTGCACCTTGGCGGATGCCGCAAAATCCTGACGAAGCTTGAACGTCCGCCAGTTGTGTTCCGCCGCGAATCCCACGCGCAGGTACGACCCGACCAGCCGTCGATTGTGCAGCTTCAGTTCGTGTCCGGGACTGCCGTTGACCACGTCAACACTGAAGTGCCGCCGCCAGTTGGGACCCCATTCCGGTTGATGAAACCGTTTGATCGCGAACACCAGCGCATAGATGTGCTCGGGAATGGACCGCAGCCAGTCGTTGAACTCGTCGGTGTACTCGTCAGACGGCGTGAGCAGCTTGATCACGCTGCCGAGCGAACGCCGCGGATTCAGGATTTCGCGGCTCGGATGACGGCCATAGTCCTGCTGATGCAACGCTTCGGCACTCCACCGGTCCGAATAGTCCCGCGTGAGGATGTCTTCGACGATCTTTGCGTCCGTAGCGAAATCGGCCACAAAAACCGACCCGTACTGCATATAGTCGCGGAGCGACTTGCTGATTTCGCTCTTGCCGCCGCCGCTGACAGTGCACGGCTTATGGCAGAAGATGCCGTCGCCGGCCGTGCCGATAATCCGCCAACTCGGCGCCGCCGGATGCTTCTCGATGCGAATCTTGTATCCCGAGGGGGCCATGTAGACGTTCTTCGGCAACAACGGAATCTCGTGTGAGACGCCATTGCGTTCCCAGGAGATGCGCTGCTGGGCGAGTTCGGCGCGGGCGTTCTCGGGAATGTACACGAGATTCGCAAACCGACGGTCGACGCCCCACCCTTCGGGCCGCACATCGATCCACTCACCATAGTCGCGAACGACGTCATCGAACGTCCGGCCATTGAATCGCTTGCTGTTCGCCTGAAAGTGTTCGCCGAGCGACCAGCTTTGAAAGACGAGTGCTCCGCCGGCGTGTTCCTCTTCCGCCTGGCCCATCAGATTGGCGGCGAAACTGATCTGCGTCTTGACTTCCTTTTTGCAATATCCAAAGTAGTTGTCGGCGATCAGCGTCACGACGACGCCGTCTTCCGAGCGGCAAGTGATCTTGAACGGTGTGCCGTTGTTGTAAAGCTCGTGTTCTTCTTTCCAGCACATCCCTTCACGGATCTGCCGGTCTGTTGCCTCACTGACGTGAGGAAGGCCCACCTCGCGTTTGGTGAGATGGACAAGGTGCGGCGCCAGAATGACGCACCCGGTGTGTCCCGACCAATGTTCCAGATCGAGACCAGCATCGTTCTCTGGCAGCGACGGATCGCCCGCGTTGCCAAAAATCGATTCGACAAAGTCGAGGTTGCTGACGAGGCTGCCGGGAGCGAAGAACCGCGTCTCCATCGTCAGCCGCTCGCAAAAACCGGGCACCTCAGGACACACCAGGGGACGCAAGAGCAACGAGACGATGGCCCGCGCCGGCTGTTCCAGGTTTGCCGTGAAGGGCAACCGTGTCATTTCCGCCGGCGGCTGCATCGCCTGTCGAAAAAGTGCAGCAAAGGTTTGCCGCGGCACGGCATACTTGTCCGCCGGGACGGAAAGAGGTCCTTCACAAATGTGAAACGTGCCGGTCGTCGTGCGACGATCATGGCGCGGGTTGTGCAGCACACCGTTCACAACGCGGTAGGACTGCAGCAGTTCATTCTCGAAGGCATCGCCATCCGCCGGCAGAGACAGCTCGCGGGCCAGACCATGTCGATCGAGAAAGAACGTTCTCGCCGGCAGCCGCAGCGGCTTGTCGCCGACAATGTCTCCAAAATACCGCGCCAGAAACTGTTCAATCCGTTCATCGGCCGGGCAGCGATAGTCGGCCAGCAGCCGCGCCTTCTCGTTGAAGTTGACCAGCAGACCGGAGGCAAGTTCGACAAGCTCCGCGCCCCCGGCCGCCGGGGCGATCGGTAGCCCGTTCGCTGCCAGTTTCAAATTGACGTAACGTAAGAGTTCCGCACGTTCGGCCGCACGCTGCTGGGGCGCCACGGGTCCGAAAAATCCAAGTGTTTTCCCCAAGTTCATCGGGATGTCAGCTCCTGGTTCGCGGGGCCAGTTTGTTTCCCGAGCGCCACGTGTGTTGTACCATCTTGCGCGTCACTCCGCGATTCTGCGGGACTCTGCTGGAATCTCGCGGACTTGGTTCGATGAATCTGCTGTTCCACTCACCGCCCGACCCGCAATCGCGGAAAGCGCCGCTTCGACCACGGGGAAAAGATCGGAAAGACGATTGTGGCATGAGCCATTCGGAGCCACTCGATTGGGAACCTTACGATCGGCACTGGATCCGCCTCCGCGGTCCCTGGGACGTGTTGTGGATTTCCCCCTTCGACGAAGCTCTCAGCTCGCTCCAGGAACGCTCGCGACGCGTGAAGATGCCAGCCGACTGGCGATCACTATTTGGAGAACGCTCCGGTACGGCCCGATTCTCCCGTCGATTTCAGCGACCGACGAATCTGGACGATGACGAGCGGATCGTCGTCACTCTTTGCGGTGTTCGATGTGCGGTCAACGCGAGCCTGAATGGATCTTCCCTGAGTCCGCTCACCAGACCGCTCGGAGATCCTGCATGTAAGCCGTGCGAGGATAGCCAGAGCTTCGACATCACCGATCGACTCGTTCTCTCCAATCAGCTGCAGCTTGATCTCACGGTCAGCAAGACAGCACTCGCAACGGGACCATGTGGGCTGTGGCAGCCCGTGTTTCTGGAAGTCATCACCGCTGAGTGATGCAAAATAAACCAGGTCCATTGATCAGACACTCCGCGGGACCGGCCCACAAATTACGCTGTTATTCCTTTCACGCAAATACCTTGCGTCGAATCTCAAAATTCTCCCAGAAATACCGCCTGAACTCGGTCGCATTCGCGTTTACAGTGCAGAATGCAGCAGAGTGATGCTGCCATGCAGCAAAACTCGCCATGTGGGCCAGGTTTCGCGGGAGAATTCGCCATGACGACGATCAACGACGGTCGACGACGCGACAGGGGTGTATGGATCATCGCAGCTCTCGCCTTGGCAGCGGTCCAACTGCTTCAAAATGCCGCACCGGCTCAAGACGGAGATATCCTGTCCGATGAAGCCATTTGCGTCAAAATGATCGAGCAAATGGCCGACCAGATCCAAACGTACTGCATCGCCCACAATCTTAAGACCTTGCAGTATCTGAAGTTCGTGGGAAACCATGGAACCGTTTCCAACGAAACACTCGAGCAGCGGCTGATCGACAGCCTGAAGAAGCGGGGTATCGATTTGTTGCAGCTTGATAGCACGCGGTTGCGCGGCCGTCTCGTGTCTCAAAAATCAGGAGCGCAATCCGTTCTCCTCGTCCAATGCACGCTGACCGACATCAGCGGTGCCGAACTGCAGACGTTTCGCTTGCGCCAGGTCGTGAACGGCTGAGAAGTCGATCTTCCCCCCTTCCTCCTCAGCCCATTGCGCACGTTTCCAACGCTCTCCAGGACAAGCTGTCCTCTGCCGGATCGTCCGTCGCGACTGCTGTCTGACGATCATTCATCAGATGCGACCGCCAGCACCCCGGAGAAATGATCGAAGCGTGCGGCTAAAGCGCACTGCAGTCGGTGAACCCGCCGCAGGAGGATCGCACGTTGCGCATCAGAAGGCGGCACGCCCGACTTCGTCCGAATCTCGCATTGATGGCGATTGAAGGATAAGCAGACCGAGTCGGAGACGGAGTCGACCCAGGCCGCCTCATCGAGCAGTCCGGCGATATCCTCTCTCCGGACAGGAGCACGACGACGACCGACAAGTAGCACCAGGACATTCCGCAGATCGGCTCCCATCGCGACTGAGCCGCTGAAGCCGGGATAGGCCAGGTGGGTTCTCCAGGGGCTGGGGCTCCAGTCTAACGGTGTCAACCAGTGAGGTTGCTGCGGACACGGGAACGCGAACAGCGCGACATGGGACGACTCGCTCAGAAATCCCTCCATGCGAATGTGATCGCCGGCCTGCAGGGGCATTGCTTCCGGGAGTGACACGGCGGCCCCTGCTCGACTGACGTGCAGCGTCAGAGACAATGAATCGGGAGCTTCCTTTGACGGCGATACGCAGGCAATCAATAGACAAACCAGACCCATCAGGAACATGACTCCGGCGAGCCTCCGTTTGCGGATCGAAGCCGGTGTCGAACAACTGCGTCCGGCATCTTCGAGCGTCCTCGCCAATTGTTCCGCGGTCGCGTAACGGCCGGCGGGTCGCGCTGTCATTGCTTTGCGGCAAATCGTCTTGAGCCGCGCGGGCACATTGGCCCGCGCCAGCGCCCGCCAGTCTGGTTCGCTGCTCCTTTCGAACTTTCCGCCCCGCTTACTGACGGTGAATGGGTCCTGACCGACGCACAGAAAGTAGAGCACTCCTCCCAGACCAAAGATATCCGTCCGTCGCGTCAGCGCGTCGCGCAAGCCGCGCATTTGTTCCGGCGCCATGTATTGGGGCGTCCCGGCGAGGCAGCGGCCTTCCGTGGTCCGTCCTTCATCGGAACACGACAAAAACGACAGCCCAAAGTCGATGAGCACTGGTTCTCCAGTGGGAGTGACAAGTATGTTCTCGGGTTTGAGATCCAGGTGCAGAATTCCACGATCGTGGGCGGCCGCAACGGCACGCGCGACTTTCGCCATGAGAAACGCGATCTCGGCCGGCGTCAGTTCCGCGGACTCGCAGTGGTGCCGCAGGTGTCGACCACGCACGTACTCCAGCACGAGATACGGCTGGTCATCAAAGAAGTCCAGATCGTACAACCGCGCCAGATGGGGATGCACAATTTCCGCGAGAGCCCGCGCCTCGGACACCAGTCGTGCACGACCACTCGCATTCTGTCGCCACGGACGGTGCGCCAACTTGATGACCACATCAATCAGCAGCGACGGATGCAAACCGCGAAGCACGACCGCCTGACCGCTGTGACAGATCGTATCGAACACCACGTACTTGCCGATTGCCGCGAACGGTCGGGGGGCCGGTTCCCGGATGACGTCCGACTCCAGAACGTCGACCGATCGGATGTCGGTTGGCGTTTCGGCAGGTTGTTCGAGAACGATCGATGAGTCGTCGCCGTCATCACACCCCAAGTTCCCCCGACGATCAGCAAACAGTCGTCGGGCCTCCACCAGTTCCAGAGCGAGCCGACGTGTGCGCCGACGACATTCGCCGCATCGTTCCAGATGGGCTGCAACATCTGCGGAAACCGCTTCACCGACGGCGGCCGGCCAGAGTTGGTCCGCGGACGGACAGGGATCGTTCATGGTCTTCTGAGCCACATCGCGTTCGCCGGCCCACGGGGCACGATCGGGACCACGGGAATCCAACGGCCCCGCCGCGGGGGAAAGTCTCGACTCGCTCACGGATGTCCCTCCAAACTGTTGGCGAAAGCCAGGCCCAATCTCGCAGGAGGTCAGACGCCGACGACGGCGCGACGGTCCGCGGCTTCTCGGCCGTTGATGAGATCGGCGTCGAACTCGGCACACTTCTCACGAATGCGCGCCAGCGTCCGTGACGCGTTCATGTAGACCGCGCCGCAGCTGAGTCCCAGTTGTGCTGCGACTTCGGCGGCGGTTCGGCGCTTGAGAACATGCTCTTCGAAGCACAGCCAGGTGACTTCCGCCGATGACGACTGAACTTGCTCCTGAGCGAACCGTGCGACCTGCAACCGATACTCCCTGTTCCACGCATCGTCCGTCCTGGGCGCGAGCTCGACCACAGCTTCGTCTCCGATCGGGATCTCGCGCGAACGTCCCTTGCGCCGCAGACGATCCACCACCATGTTCTGCACGATCGTCTTGAGCCAGCCGCGGAATCGTCCCCGTTCGGAACGATACTCGAATCGCGGCAGCGTTCTCAGCAGCATGAGGAAAACGTCCTGGACGATGTCGCAGGCGTCGTGGTCGTTCATCCCGGTGCGTCGGACCACATTGTGCAGGAACGGCTGATAGATCGCGACGAACTCCTCCCAGCTCATCGCGTCCCCACCCTCCGCGACTCTCAAGATCAGCGAATTCCGAGTAACTGGCATGGCCCACCCCCCAGATCCAACGACAGGCAACGGTCGCCTCGCCGAGTGCGGATCAGTGAGCCGTCGCGCGATGGGACGCTGCGTCCCACTCCGGATCAGGACTATGGCCCGTTACGCTGCGGTTGATTGGTCCACGTCAGCGAGTTTCCTAATTCCAGTCGAACGATCGGACGCTCTTATGCCTTCGGGTCCTTTCGTCCAGTGTTCGAACAGGCCTGCGATGCGGCCGAACGAAGCGGTCTGCAACCTCCCTCACGGGTTCGGAAGTTGCCGCCGCTCATTCCATACGTTCGACTTCGACGGATCTAACAGCCTGTCCGGGCCGTTGTCAGAATGGGCGATCAATCGCTTGCGGCAGGTCAGCGCTGCTGTCCACAGGCGATGGAGGCCCGGTCTCTGACGTCGCGGGGACGACGACGCACAGACCAGCATGCACGGCAGGTGGACCGGGCGAAACTGGGCAAATGTCAATCAGCACCAGAATCCCGAAATCGGCCCGACGACGCGCCGGTGTCAGTCGGAAGCATCCATCGGAGGCGACGCCGATTTGGCGGGCGGACCAGCGGGCCGCGCCAATCGCCGCACAGACGTCGAGGGAACACGCTCCGCGTTTTTGATGGAAACAATCAGCGTGCCCTGATTGTCGGCCAGACTTCCCCAGTCATCACGGCAGCGCAGGTAAAGGTCGCCATCAGCGGGCGCCACGAATGTCCCGGACGCTCCCAGTTCGACCGGCGCGCTCAACCGATAGTCTGCGAAAACGACACCAATCAATCGTCCTCCGCCCTCCTCGACGCCATCCGCATCGACAGGCGTTCCTTCAGCCTCCAGTGTCCAGGTGCCTTCGACGCGGTATTCGTACTCTGTCTCCGCCCGAAGTTTGAC
>JAHBXU010000142.1 GCA_019636315.1 Planctomycetaceae bacterium
CTGACCCGGTTCTACGTTGACCAATCGGCGCAGGAGAAACTCCGGACGTCGCCGGGGTGGCTGGCGGTGGAGTGAAGGTAGCCGAAGCCAGTGGTTGCTTATGGCGAACCGTCTGGCTGTTTCCGCCGGGTTCGGATCCATCGCACCCCGCAGACGGCGGAACCAACGGCGAACAGGACCATTGCCGACGGTTCCGGCACGTCCGCCGGTCCGAATGATTGAAGCACATCAACATCCGTGCCACCGTTCGATTCCTTGAGAATCACCGGGTCGCCCGTCAGTGTGAGAAGTTGCGGACTCGCGCCCCGCAACAGGTCTTCCAGAGTGGGGAACTGCGATAACTCCGTCGACGGGATGTGAATGTTCGTGTTAACCGTGAACGGCGTCATGTTCACTAACTGATTGAACTCCGGACCGATGGCGGGCGATGGAAAGGCATCAACATCAGGTGTCAGCAAGTCAATCAAATCGAGCGTGACGAACCCTGATCCTGTCGCGGTCAAACTCAGGTCATCACCAATGCGGTCGACGCGGAGACTCCCGCCGAAATCACCGAACGTGTTTCCCAGAGACCCGGCAACACGTGACGTTCCCAGCCCGGCGAATAAGAACTGATCTTGTGAAGGTTGATTGACGGCGGAATTTGTCGTCGAAGCGGACCAGTCCAGTTCATAGAACTGACCGGGGACAGGGGGCAATGGGCTTTGGTTCGGCTCTGGGGGATCGATGCGGCTGGGATCGACCGCACCGACCACCCGAGGCGTGTAGCGGAACGTCTTTTCACTCAACCAATCGGGTTCTCTCGGAAGCGCCGGCAGCAACAATCCCGCCAAAATCGCGACAATCGCGATCACAACCAGTAATTCAATGAGGGTGAATCCTGCACGAGACGAGATTGCGCGGTGGGTCTTCATGAGATGCTCTTGATCACTGAAGCAATCCGGATGCGTCATTGCAGGACGATATTGCAAGCCAATCCGGGACCAAATGAGTCTACGCAGACGTCGCCATTCAACACAACGGATCCGTTGGCGGGCGGTGGGGTGATCGCTTGCGGCTAGTGGTCAGGCGTGGTTGTCCCTGGAGGACCCGCAGTCAGATCATCCGTTCGCAGTGAAGTAGGTCAGGCACCCCTGTGCCTGACACCGACGTTGGGGTCGCCAACGATTGGCCACGGAAGATACGTCATCGCCGTGAAAACAACGTACTACCAACGAGCTTTCCGCGACAATATTGCGGCATGACCGCAGACGATCAATAGCCTCCCGAGAAGTCAGACACGGAGTGCCTGACCTACCAGGCTGGAACCGCAAACACGGTGCATTCCGCGTTGCTCCATGCACCCTACCTGGCTGGGGGATCTGCGAACTAAGGGGCTTGCGGTGGACCGATCAATGGGGTTCGCACCGGTTTGGCCAACCCGTAAAAGACGACCGTCCCGTTGCCGCCGAAGCGGGTGGACAGTGCGGGTTCCGGCACTTGCTTGAAGCCTTGATCCGGCGGTCCCAGTTGTTGGCGACCCACACGTTTCCGGCGGGGTCAATGTCCACGTCGGTGATGATTTGCAGGCCGCCGATGTAGCCGCCCGGCGGTGAAAGTGCGTCGCCGGTGTTGAATCCGGGCGGATTGTTTTCCAGCCGCGCGCCGCAGAGTTGTGTGATCGAGCGCCCCATCGCATTGGCCACCCAGACGTGGTCGTTGCCGTCGATCGCGATGCCCCAGGGGCCGATGATGCTTTTCCCGCCGTCGAAGGGGGGGTGAACCGTGCCGTCGGGACTCACCATCGAGATGTCGCCGCCGGGATACTTTTCCACCAGCTCAAACAGGTCGATCCACATTTTGATGGCGAGGTCTTCTTTGGACATGGACCCTTCGAGATCGTCGATCTTCGATTTGAGCTTTTCTTCAAGCAACGCCAACTTCTCTTTTGTGCCAGGATGGCCGACCGTGTTGGCGACCCAGGCGTTGCCGAGACTGTCAATGGCGACCGCCCTGGGGGCGAAGCCGACTTTGATCTGCTCGGCGTTGCCGGGATCGCTCGCGGGGAAGCGGGTTACTGTGTTGGAGCCGCTATTGGTGACCCAGATCCGGTCCTGCTGATCCACGGCGAGGTGGAACGGTCCTTTGACCTGCAGCGTGCCGTTCTCGGGTTTGCCGTCGATGGTTCGGCCGAGGATGCGCCCCTGCGTGGGGTCTCCCTGGGGGAGATGCACAATCTGGTCATTGTCGTTGTCCAGCGCCCACACATCGCCATTGGGCGTGGTGATGATGCCCTGCATGGCCCCGAGTTGTCCGCCGAAGTTGTAGCCGGTCTCCGGGGAAAGGGGCTTGCCCGTCTTGCGGTCGAAGACGGAGATGGTCTTGCCGATCAGGCTGGTGGCCCACACTTTGTCATCGTCAGAAATGGCGATGCCGAATCCGGGGCCGTCAATGCCGCCGCCACGATAGCCGAACGTCATCGGCGAGAGGGGCCGGCCGTTCGGCGCAATTTTGGAGAGCCCGCCGCCGAACTGGCCATAGAGCGTGGATTGTGCGCCGACCAGAAAGTTGTCATCCGCCCACATATTGCCTTCGCCGTCGATGGCGATGCCGCCCAGCGAGTTGAGTCCCCCTCCGGCATACACCAACGACAGCGTCCAGGCAGGGGGATCAAAATTGAGGTAGGGAATGAAAGGCGTCTCACGCCAACGTTGTCCCGCAGCGAGTGGATAGAACTCGCCCAGCAGTGAGAAGACCTTCTCTGGCTGATACCACGGGGAGCGTGCAATGTTCTGCATCGCCGACAGTGTGTCGGTCGGGGACGTCCCGCCCGGAGGAGTGGCCGCCGCGAAGAGCTTGTCGCACGCATCGCTGTGGACGCGGGTGATGCAGGCCGCCAGCAATCCACCCAGCGTATTGAACGTCGCCAGCGTTGGTGTCTGCGAGCTGTTTAACGGGTCTTGAATGACCGGTCCCAGATCACCCGTCTCGATGTCGACAAAGTTGGGCACATTGCCCGCAGCGATTTGGAGGCCGAGCGGTTTGCCGGTCAGCGAAGTCCCCTGAAGAAATTGAGCGCCCGTCCAGACGGAAGCGACCGTCGTGAGTTCGTTAATGGTCACAAGGTGCGGAGGCTCCATCCCCAACGTGGTCATGAGGACAATGGCCGGATTGGCTTCCCGAGTCGCTCCTGCCGTGGGCCGGCCGCCTTGGGCAATCAGATACAGCACGGCATCGCTGTCCTTGCCAGCATCCGCCGGCAGCGCGAAGCTCCCATCGTCCTTCGATTGCGTCTCGGCCAATTTTGTGGCCGCTTCCGCCCCTGCTGCCCAAAGAGTGACCGTTGCTTCGGCGATCGCAGCACCACCACCACGCACCCGGCCCTCGATATGGTCTGAGGATGCCGCGATTGATTCCTCTGGGAACGGCGTCGATGCCTGGGCCGCTGCGATTGCCACCGGATCAACGACGGAGCTGGTAGACTGGCTGGCGTTTTTCTTCGGAGTTTCTTCGCGGGACGCCACTTTCCCCTTCGAGCAGCCGCTATTGCCTCCGAGCAGCGCCAAAACGAGGGAGGCGAACAGTAGATGGTTGCGGTTCGTCATCGTGGCGAGTCTCCTGAAGGTTGCAGAACTGCTACCCGAGAAAGATGAGATCTGGCGGTCGCGCATTGTACCGTTGGCAAAGTTGGCGCGAAACAACTGGTCAAAGCGGTGCAGGTGGTCCCAATCGCTTCCGATCCGGGGGCCGAAAAGGATCGGAGGCGCTTCGTTGAACGACGCAGGCAGGGATAGAAGACAGGCGCGATTCGATGTGACTATTGCGTTCGGTCCTGCAGGTCGAAGGTGAACAGCTCTGCGTCGTCGAGGCGAAAGAGGATTCGCACGAATTCCTCCGGCGCTCGGTCCAGCCCTCCGGATTTCCAGGCGACCGTTTGAGCGAATCCCGATTCCGTGACAGGGATCGCATCGTCGAATGTGAACCCGGGGATCGGTCGATTTCCATCTGTCCGCAGTTCGGCGGTCACCCGGCCGCGGATGACGGCGTTGATCCGCAGTTGTCGGCCGCCGGGAACAAGAGGCCGCGTCATGATCAGCCCCGGCTCACTGGAGTTCGGCCGGACGCCGGCCAAGCGGTCGCGTTCGGCAGTCATCAGCCCGATGCCGCTCGTGTTCTCCAGGGTGTGATGATTGTTGCGGAATCCTCCGTAGTAGAACCGTGTTTCATCCCCCACGTCGACGGGAGACTCGAAGGGGTGCACCATGCCGGCGTCCCAACTGTTCTCCGGTCCTAACGTCAGAAACGGCGGGTGCGTCGGCAACATCTCCCAATGCACGCCGTCACCGCTCCAGATGAGCTCGCCATGCATGAGTCCCGCGTCGTTGTTGTAGATCTGCAGAATTCCGAAGAACAGATCCCCGCGCCGGAAGACGGTCAGGCCGTAGTACTCTGGAATTTCCGTCTCGGTCGGAATGAGGATCGTTCGTTCGTGGCTCCAGTTCTCAAGATCGCTGCTAGTCTGCAGCGCGACGCGGCGGCGATGATAACCGGCCCACGCCCGTGGGCGACAATAGAGGAGCCACTCGTTTCGCACATCGTCATACACAAAGTTATTGTGCGTGTCGCTGTGATACGAAATCGCCGCCGTGTCGAAGAGTGGGGTGAACGTTCGCCCGTCCTCGGAGGACGAAACGAACACGCCGCCGCGCTGGTTGTGAATCGCCAGGAACCGCCCCGGCCAACGGTCCGGGCGGGGGTTGAGGCACACGTCGATATTCTGCGTCTTGTCTTTCCCCAGGCGGATGACGTTGTTATCGGTGCTCCCGGCATAGTCGAAGATGCCGAGGTGCGGCCGATTCCAGCTCAGGCCATCGTCGGACTCGGCGAGGCACACGTTGTAGGAAAAGGGCTTCCGGTTCTGGTAGGCGTCCGGGTTGAAAACCGAGTACCACATCAGGAATTGTCCCGTCTGCGGATCACGGAGCACCGATCCTCCGGCATGTGGACCTGTTCCTTCCCACGCATGCTGTGCGACAAACAGTGGATTCTCCGTGTGTCGCACCGGAGGGACCACAAACCGTTCGACCAGCCAGCGGTCTTCGATCACGCGAGGATCGACAAGAAAGTACGGCCCCTTCGCCGCGGCAATCTGAGATGTGGAGTCCTCCGCGCTGACAGCCGCCGAGAAGAACATGCCGGCCAATAACGCCGCAACAAGTCGTGAGTGCATGCGATGACTTTCCGTGCTGGAGGGTGGGCCTCGCCCACCACTGGGAATGCGTCGAGAGGTATTCAATCTCGCTCGTAATTCGTCATGGTCAACGACGTCCAACGTGCTCTATTCGTCAGCGGCCACCCTGCCGCCATGTGGGGAGACGGCCGCGGCGGCGCAGGAGTAGAGCAGGGGAGTGCAGTGGCACGCCGCGTAAGGCGATGCTTTCATTGGGCTTGCGCACAGGCCAATTGGTCTCCCGGCATCTGGCCGAATGGAGTACATTTCGCCGCCGTCCTGTTCGCGTACCAGCGTACCGGGCCCGTCCCGAAATTCCCACGCAGCGAAAGGAACCAAGAATGCGCAGACTCTTCGCTCTCCGTCTGAGTGGACTCCTGCATACGGCCGTAATCGTCGCCGCAATTGCCATCGCCGGATTCAGCAACGCGGCTGAGCTGGAATCGCAGCCGCAGAGGGGCACGCCTCATCGATCGATACCGCCGCGCGGCGATTGGATCGAAAAGAGCTACGACGTCACATCCGTCATTCAACGCATTGCATCCGAAGATGGTGTCTCGACGGAGGAAGCGATCGTCCGTTGCCGTACTCTTCTCAAGTTCTTGGCGAATCAGGGACGGCCGCTTCCGACGAGCGACGAGAAAGAATCTGATCCATCCATCCGCTCGAACACCGAGGAGCGATCTGCGACCGTAACAATCACTCCCAACAATGACGCATGGCAACTTGATCTCTGGGCGCCGGAAGCGGCGCATGCTCAGGCTCAACACCTGCTCCAGGCGTGGGCAATAGGTGGTCTCCGGCAAATCATCATTGACGCGCGGATTGTCACCTCGAATCATAAATTGGAGGATCTCGCCGGGATTCAGTGGACCTCCCTCATGCGCGCACGGGCCGCTTCCTCGCACGGTTCGCTCTCCGATGAATTAAGACTCGTTCCCACCGAGGAAAACGCACCTTCGATATCGGCGAAAGCAGCTGTCGAAGAGTCACTACCAGTGCTTATATCGCATCTCAATGCAGAGGAGCATCGCCGATTCGTCAATGCGGCCCAGCCCAACAAGGGGACGAATGTCATCACGGCACCTCAAGTGACCATGTTCAACGGTCAGTACGCGGAGGTAACCGACTTGGTCCAACGACCGTATGTGACCGCTGTCGGCTTCACCGACGAAGGCGTCCAAGCACCTCAGATTGATCTCTTTGATGACGGTTTGCGGCTTGCATTTGAACCACAGATTACCTCTGACGGCACGGCTACGAATCTGGTCAGCCACGTGGCGCTCACCAACATCGACGATGTAAAAACGGTGACGGCAAATCTTCGCGGACAGAAAGCCACTGTTCAGTCCCCAAAGGTCAGTTCGGTTCGCATCGACATCTCAGCCGAGATCCCGCACGGCCAAGCGCTGCTCGCCTGCGTGCCTCCCACACACGATCGTCGCGACTACACCTATGTGATTCTGATGACGAAACTACTCCCGGTCGGAACTGGCTGGAACAAATCGTCGGCAGAATAGTTGCCGCACATGTGAAATGTGCGGTTAAACGGAGCGTTCGCCGTTGGCTCGCGGCCTACTGGAACAGCGCATCGCCGACTCACAACGCACTACTTACTCCACACCATCCACTCCTCACTCCTTATCGCTCCGCCGATGGCCGTCGCCGCACTCCCCCGTCCAACATTTGTCCATGCCGTCGGGGCCACAGTGATCGATGGCGTGCGCCTTGTGGGGGATCTCACGTTATTCTCCCTGCAGATGGTTCGCTGGCTCAACTGGCCGCGGGGCGGGGTGATCTGGCCCATTATGTATCAGACCGGAGTGGCCAGTATTCCCGTGATTCTCATTACCGGCGGATTCATCGGCATGGTGTTGGCCGTTCAGGCTTACGACCAGTTCGCCATGATGAATATGGAGAATCAGCTTGGCACGATGATCAACATCACACTGGTGAAGGAACTCGGTCCGGTGCTGGCGGCGTTGATGCTGGCGGGCCGCGTCGGCTGCGCGATGGCGGCCGAACTAGGGACGATGCGTGTGACCGAACAGATCGACGCGCTCACCGCGCTCGGGGCCAATCCGGTGCGATTCCTTGTGGTGCCGCGGTTTCTTGCATGCTTCCTGCTGATCCCCATGCTGACGCTGGTCGCCGACGCCGTGGGGATGCTCAGCGGCTGGCTCTTCAGCACGCGCGTATTAGGAGTGCATAGCTACTACTACTGGTTTCATTCGATCAACTTTCTCTCGGCGTACGATGTATTAAGTGGCGTCATCAAGAGCGTCTTCTTCGGTGCGGCGATCGCGCTGATCGCCTGCCATCGCGGCTTCCATTCGCGCGCCGGCGCCGAAGGAGTGGGGCGGGCCGCGACGGAGTCCTTTGTATATGCGTTCGTTGCGATTCTGCTGTTTGACTTCTTGTTAGGAACTTTCTTCATGAAGCTGTATTACGTGATCTGGCCCGGTGAAGTTCCCATTGCCTGAATTAACAAACGGGAAACTGCGAGGCCAACTATTCCCTGTTCGCAATTCCTGAGTCCCCGTTTCCTCACAGATGTCACTCATCACGCTTCAATCCGTTTCGAAGTCATTCGGTCCGCAGCCCGTGCTGCGAGACGTAACGCTGGAGGTGAGGCAGGGCGAAACGCTGGTGCTGATCGGTGAAAGCGGTTGCGGCAAGAGCGTGACGATGAAGCTCATGATGGACCTGCTGACGCCCACGTCGGGCACCGTGTTATGGGACGGCCGGCCGATCCGCACGCGATCGGATAAACAGATCACATCGGAACGGCTCAAATTCGGCTATTTGTTTCAACAGGCCGCCTTGTTCGACAGTCTGAGTGTCTTTGAGAATGTGGCCTTCGGATTGCGACAGAACAAGAGGTTGCCGGAAGGGGAAGTGCATCAGACCGTCGTCGACTGCCTGCGCGACGTCGGGTTGAGTGCCGACAGCATTGCTCAGAAGAAGCCGGCGGAACTCTCGGGCGGCATGCGGAAGCGCGTGGGACTCGCCCGCGCACTGGCCATGTCCCCAGAAGTCATGCTCTACGACGAACCAACGACGGGCCTCGACCCGATCATGAGCGATGTGATTAACGAACTGATC
>JAHBXU010000143.1 GCA_019636315.1 Planctomycetaceae bacterium
GCGGTCTTCGGCGCCACGTCCATCTGGAAGCGGCTCGGGACCGACCTTCACAGGCTTCCGCATGCGGGCAATGGATTCTCCATGATCCCGCTTCTTTGCGAGCACCACCACAGGTCTTCCGGTTGATACAACCGTCCCCACCGATAGAACTCCAACCGTTGGAAATCGCGGACGATCGGACTGCATCCGTCGGTGAAATCCCAGGGATGCGTCCCGCAATCCACGCTATGGTTGGGAATCGGATTTTCCGTTCAAGGGGCTCGCCGACCATGCTGCTGGAACAATTGGAAGTCCTGAGAAACTCAGGACTGTTGACGAACAACGCATTGCTCGAACTTCAGGGGACGCTGCCGGCGGAGAGCCGCGCCTTCAAGCCACGCGCCCCGGAATCGCTTCGCCAGGCCGGTGTGTCCGATCACCTGGCAGAGTCTCTGGTCCTCAAGCTTCTCCTCACGCGCGGCACGACCACGGGGCGCGAAATCTCGACGGAACTCGGTTTGCCGTTTCGGGTCCTGGAAGAATTCCTGCGGCAGTTGAAGAAAGAGCAGCTCGTTGCCCATCGGTCGTCGGCGGGTATGCAGGACTACGTGTATGAGCTTACCGCGACCGGGCATGAACGGGCGCTCCGATGCCGCGAGTTGTCGGCCTATGTCGGCGTCACCCCTGTGCCTCACACGGAATGGGTTGCGTCGGTGGAACAGCAGTCATTACGAAAAGAGGCTCCCGGTCCGGATGATCTGCGGCGAGCGGTCAGCGATCTGGTGTTGCCCGACAAGTTTTTCCGCCAGGTGGGACAGGCGGTTGCGTCCGGCAAAGGCTTGTTCTTGTACGGGTTGCCCGGCAATGGCAAAACGAGCATCGCCCAGCGGATCTGCGGCGCCTTCGGGAAGCATATCTGGATTCCCCGCGCACTTCTTTATGACAACGAAGTCGTGCGGCTGTACGATCCCATCGTGCATGTGGCCGCGGAAACGTCGGACGATCCCGGCATTGATGCGCGCTGGATCAAGATCGTTCGGCCGACCGTGATCGTCGGCGGTGAGCTGACGCTGGATCAGCTGGAGATGGCGGTTGTCGGCAGCAGCAATGTGGTCGAAGCGCCCCTGCAAATGAAGAGCAACTGCGGGCTCCTCGTCATCGACGACTTTGGACGGCAGCGCTGCAGTCCACGAGAACTGCTCAACCGGTGGATTGTGCCGCTGGAAACCGGCGTCGACTACCTCAATCTTCCCAGCGGCAAAAAGGTCTGCGTGCCGTTTGAGCAGATGATTGTGTTCTCCACGAACCTGGCGCCGAAGGAACTCGTCGACGAAGCCTTCCTCCGCCGAATTCCCTATAAGATCGAGGCGCCGAATCCCAGCGACGCCGAATTTCGTCGCGTCTTCGGAATCGTTGCCGAAAAGCTTGAGATCCAGTTCGACCAGGCGGCCTACGACTACATGGTGCAGAAGCACTTCCGAGAAGCGGGACGCGAGTTCCGTTACTGTCACCCGCGCGATCTGCTCCAGCAGATCAAGACGTTCTGCAAGTTCGAGGGCCTCCCGCTGCAGATGACGCACGAAACAATCGACGCGGCCGCGGAAAACTACTTTGTGAATCTCGACGTCTGATCACGACGCCGGGGATGTTGAGTCGGATGGCTGTTGTGCATGAAATGAACATGGGAGAGCGACCCATCCGGCCGCCAGGTGCACCCGCGGCGGACGCAGTTCAGGTTGTTCCTGCGGCTTTGCATTGAGACCGACTTCACACGATGGTCCTTGGCACAAAGCGGCGTCTGCGGTGGAACCGTCAGCAATTGAGCCTGAAGCTCACGAAATACCCATCGCGGGTCCAGGCACGGAACCACTCGCCCAATTGACCGACGAGACGCTGCTCCTCAGCGCCCGTGTCGACGACCGCCTCTTCAATCGCCGCTCCTAACGTGCGTCCCTGCTGAAGGAAGCAGAGCAACTGGAATGGCAATCGCGAGAGCGTGCGGTGTCGGACGATATAGTCGCGCCGACTGACGGCCAGAAACGTCCGTGCGGCTGCCGGAATTGTGGACTCGGCACCACGTCGCACGCACGCGGCAAAATCCTGCACCGGAAAGCGAAACTCCAGGAGTCGTAACGACGCGGCCGTCTGGAACTGAATGTCCGACCAGTTCTCAGGCGGAACTGCGGATAGTTCCTCCGCCTGCAGCAGCGGCAGGTGTTCCTCACCCGGTCCATCAAACACTTCGCTATCCGTCCGCTCAAGCGTTGCCAGATCGACCAGAAAATCAGCCCAGTCGGGGGCGTCGTCCTGCCGGGCCGGCCGAGAGCTGGCAAGATAAATGGGAAACCATCGTCCCAGATCGCTCAGTGTGTAACTCGCCGGGGGATGATGCTGGAGGAATCCGAACACGAATCCGCTGAACGCATCCTCACCGACCGCCGCACGTAATGCCGGAAACTCCACGGCCAGGCATTCAATGAGCCTCGCGTAGTAGGCATTTCCATAGATGCCGAGCCGCTCGATACTGTTGAGCGCGGCCGATCGATCGATGACGTTCTCAATCTCCTCCGCCGAAACGTCGATCTGTTGCCGTGCCGCGGACGATGCGATCCCTCCGTGAACCCCTCCCGGATGCGTGATGACCGTATGCATCCAGCGTTGAATCTGATCCAGTCGGATTTCCGTCCCGCTCATTCGACTTCCGCCGCGACGAGAACCGGGGGATGAAAGATCGCGGACGCCGTCTGCCGCCGGATGTCATCCGATGAGACGGACTCTTCGTTTGTGAGATCAGCAATTGCCGCGCGCTCTGCAGAAGGAACGACGTCACCAATGTACTGCCGCGCCTTGAGCACCTCGGCATGGACGACGGGAAATGCCGGGATGTGGGCATCCCACTCGATGAGAGTGGACATGCCGCCCGTCAGATCGTGAGTCCGCCGATAGAGGGCCCACACCGGATTGATGACATGGCCGTCGTGAGTGTCGATCAGGTGGGAACCGCAGTTGGTATGCCCGGCGAGGTGACACTGCACAATTCGCTGGTGCGGCACGTTCTCGATGTACTCGACCGGGTCACAGTCGTGATTGAAGCACGAAACATAGACATTGTTGACGTCGAGCAACAATCCGCAGTCTGCGTCTTCGGCCATGCGGCTGAGGAACTCCCATTCGGACATCTCTGAGCACGCGAACGTCACGTAGCTGCTGGGGTTCTCCAGTACGAGCGGACGTTCGAGCACGTCCTGCACGATGCGGATCCGGTCGACGACATGCTTCAAGACGGACTCCGTGAGCGGCACGGGCAACAGATCGTGCGTATTGCGGCCGGCGACGCCCGTCCAGCAAAGATGATCGGAGACCCACTCCGCCCGCACCGCTGCGGCGAGCTTCTTGAGCTTCTGAAGGTACTCCCGATTCAACGGATCGGTACTGCCGATGGACAGCGAAACCCCGTGCATGACAATCGGGTATTGCTCGGCAATCTGATCAAGCACAGCACGCGGCCGGCCCTGGGAGTCGATGTAGTTCTCCGAAATTATCTCGAACCAGTCGACCCGCGGTTTCTCGCGGAGAATGTGCGCGTAGTGCGCGCTTCGCAGCCCGACGCCAAAGCCGAGATGGCGATGTCCCAATCGCGGCTCACGCATGACAGGTTGTCTCCGAACGTTGAACCGCCCCACCCAGAATCATCATCGCCAGTAGTATCAGCGCGGCCCGCTCGACGGGACCGCGCAGCGACTACGAACCGAGAGTAGGGATCACCCGTTTTCTTAGTCGCTACACGGTATTGCGAATCCGTCGCGTCGGATGTCAATTGACAAAGCGGCATTCCGCTTCAGGCTTCTGCCTATCCGGGATTGGGGGCTTCGCCATACGTCTTCCCCGCCACCTTCATCGCTTCCTCGAATGCAGCACGCGCCTTCTCCCAGGCGCCTTCATGCAGGGGGACCGCACACTCACCTTTACCCTTGCAGGAATTCTGTCCGGGAAGTTCGCCACAGCCGCCTTGCCCTTTGCAGGCATTTTCAAAATGACAGGTGTGCGCTTCGGCGATCGCGCATGCCCCTTGGCCAGCACAGGAATTCTCGCCGCCCTTGCCTTTTCCCTGACAGGTATTCAGGCCGCGGCAGACGTGGGCGTCCACCAGCAGATTGGCGATGTCGTGCGTCGTCGTTCCGTCGGCATCGGAAGCCGCGGCATTTCCGGCTTCTGGCTCCGCACCAGCGGAATCGGCGGTGGGGTCCGTGGAAGCCTTCTGCCCGCACCCCGTGACGGCCCCGGCAACCACGCCGCCGAAGGCTGCCGCTGTCCACTTTGCAAAACTGCGTCGGTCGATTTCCATCCGATCCATGATTACTCCTGAAGCATTCGGCGTGTCAGACGATCGAAACGGCGGAGCCGTCGACGAATCATCCCGTCCCTGCGAGAGACATCCTGTTGAGCGAATCGGCGAATCAGTGCACCGTCGCCGATGATGCCTTGAGACTATTGCAAAATTGCCTTCTCAGGCCAAGTCTCCGTCGGATTCGTCGCGGGGCAGTTTCATGATTGTGTGAGTTTGCATGGAGTCACGGCGTCCACTCCCAAGCCGACGGCTCTGCCGTCGAACGCCGATGCGACATCTGGCGAGACACGAGGGCGGTTCCCTCGATCGACCGACGGCAGAGCCGTCGGCTTGGGATCGCATGGTGTGATGTTCGTGCATGGAGGAACGGACGGCGATCTCGGCAGGGTCGAATGCGGACAGGGCACTTCTTAAAATGCGCATGCGTTCCGCGACTGACTGCGCGGCTTTGTTTGTTTGGCTCCGTCAGCAACGATGCGATGCAACGACACAAGAACCTGGAGTCCATGAACGGTCTGACGGCTGTCGGCATCGTGTGGTTCCTTACCAGCGTTGCACTTCCAGCAGACCAGAGCGACTCTGGAGCCAGCCGCTTCGGAAAACCCAACATCATCATCCTGCTGGCAGACGACCTGGGATACGGGGAACTTGGTTGCCAGGGCAATTCTGAGATCCCCACGCCGTCGATCGATTCGATTGCTCAGGACGGTATCCGATTGACGGCCGGATACGTCACGGCTCCCAATTGCAGCCCCTCGCGGGCCGGCCTGCTGACCGGGCGATTTCCCACCCGGTTTGGACACGAGTTCAATCCGACCGGCGCCAAGAATGAAGACCCGGCATTCGGGCTGCCGCTCTCGCAGCGAACCATTGCCGATGCTCTCCAGGGGGCCGGATACATCACGGGACTGATCGGAAAATGGCATCTGGGCGGGACAGCCGCATACCATCCCTATCGGCGAGGATTTGACGAGTTCTTCGGGTTCCTGCACGAGGGCCATTACTATGTCCCCGATCCCTGGAACGGCGTCACGACCATGCTCCGCCGTCGCATGTTGCCCGGCGGAGGACAGGGGCGGCGGATGTTCGGCAACGTCGTGTACGGAACGCACCTGCCGTACAACGAACCGGATTACGATGCCAACAATCCGATCGTTCGCGGCTCACAACCTGTGAGCGAAACCGCCTATCTCACCGATGCGTGGACGCGCGAAGCCGTCGACTTTATCGGCCGCCATCGCAACAAGCCATTCTTCCTGCTGGTTGCTTACAACGCGGTCCACAGCCCGCTGCAGGGCGCCGACGCCTACATGGAACGTTTCGCACATGTTGAGGACATCCAAAGGCGAATCTTTACGGCGATGCTCGCCAATCTCGATGACTCGGTCGGTGCGGTGCGGCGCAAACTTCATGACGAGAATCTGGAAGGCGATACGCTCATCGTGTTTCTGAGTGACAACGGCGGCCCGACGCGCGAGCTGACCAGTTCCAACCGGCCGTTGCGCGGCGAGAAAGGGCAGATGTATGAAGGGGGAATTCGCGTACCATTCCTCCTCGCCTGGCCCGGTCGGTTGCCCGCGGGCGAGGAGTATTCGGCGGCCGTCAGTTCGGTCGATCTCCATGCGACAGTGCTGGCGATTGCCGGTGCACAGACTGATGCGGCGTCCGATGGGGTCGACCTTCTTCCCTTCCTGCGCAGGGAGGACCACAAGCAACCGCACTCCGGCCTCTTCTGGAGACAGGGGACGAACGCGGCGGTTCGCGTGGGCGACTGGAAGCTCCTGCGTCACGGGCGCGCCAACGGACCGGGAGAATGGGAGCTGTACAATCTTGCGGACGACCTTTCTGAATCGCAGGACCTGGCTTCCTTGCGATCAGAGAAACGGGACGAATTGCTGTCGACCTGGAAACGATTTGATGCTGAGATGGTCGATCCGCTGTTCCGCTGAATCACGGTGCGGATCGTGTGAAGGGAACACATTCAACAGGGAATCATTGTGACAACGAACGATCGTTTTACCGTCGGCCTGGTGCAGATGCGGATGTCGATGGATCCGGCGGACAATCTGCGGCGCGCGGGGGATTTTGTCGAACAGGCGGCTCGTGACGGCGCGGAGGTCATCTGCCTGCCCGAGCTGTTTTGCTCGCAGTATTTCTGTCAACGGGAGGACGCGCGACTGTTTGATCTGGCGGAGCCGATTCCGGGTCCGTCGACTGCGGCGCTGGGCCGCATTGCCAGAGACCGCGGCGTCACGATCATTGCTTCGCTCTTTGAGCGGCGGGCGGCCGGGCTGTATCACAATACAATCGCTCTGCTGGATCCGCAGGGGGAGATCGCGGGCCAATACCGCAAGATGCACATCCCTGACGACCCGGCCTACTACGAGAAGTTTTACTTCACCCCCGGCGACCTCGGTTTTCAGGCGTTTCCCACCCCGGCCGGTAAGGTCGGCACACTGATCTGCTGGGACCAGTGGTATCCCGAAGGCGCGCGGCTCACGGCGCTTCGAGGAGCGGAGATCCTGTTCTACCCGACGGCCATCGGTTGGCATCCGCACGAAAAGGAGCAGTATGGCGACGACCAGCGCGACGCTTGGCGAACGATCCAGCGGAGCCATGCCATCGCCAACGGCGTGTACGTGGCGGGCGTCAACCGGATTGGTCTTGAACAGCCGTACCCGGAGAGCGCCGGGATCGAATTCTGGGGGACGACGTTTCTCGCGGATCCGTTCGGCAAGGTGATCGCCGAGGCGTCGACCGACCAGGAAGAGATTTTGATCGCCGAGGTGAGCCGCCGCCGAATTGAGGAGGTCCGACGGAACTGGCCGTTCCTTCGTGACCGCCGCATCGACGCGTACGCGGGAATCGACCGGCGATTTCTCGATTGACCGCGCACGCAGGCAGCGATCGCGAGGGCATGCGGCAGCGTCCCTCGTGACACTTCGAGTTACAAAGCATCGATTTGCGCCGCGATCGACATGGGTCAGCTCAGGCGGTTCTGTTGAACGAGCGGCCAGTCGACATCGACTCCCAGACCCGGCCGGTCGGTCAGCGTTGTGAACGGCCCGTCGATTACGAGCGGGTTGGTGACGATCGAAAACTCGTGATAGCTCGGCCCCAGGCAATCGCCGGGGACCGTCTCGATCTGCACGTTCGGACTGGCGACAATGAACTGCATCATGGCCGCGGCTCCAACGTCCCATTCCAGGTTCGAGCCGATCGTGCAGGGAATCCCGTGCTCTCCGGCGATTTTCGCCATGCGGCATGCCTTGGCGATCCCCCCCTGCTTGCCGGGGTAGAGCGTGATGGCGTCGCAGCAGTCGAAAAGCAAGAGCTCCTGCAACTGCACTTCATCAAAGCAACTCTCGTCGGCGAGAATCTTGTGGCCGGTCGACTGCCGCAGTTCCTTCAGCCCGTGATAGTTGCCCCGTGGAAGCGGCTGCTCGACGAGAGCGATGTTGCAGTCCGCCATCTTCGCCAGACAGGTCGATGCCCGTTGTTCGTCCCAACCGCCGTTGGCGTCGATGGTCAGCTCGATGTCCGGCCCGATGGCCTGGCGAACCGCCCGGACGCGCTCCACATCCTGAATTGGATCCGTTCCCACTTTGACCTTGATTGTCCGGAAGCCCTTCGCCACGAGTGCTGCCGCACGCTCCGCGGCAATCTGCGGTTCGTATGCGCCCAGTGAGAACCGGTTGCGAATGGTCAGCGGGCGGCATGCCCCTCCCAGCAGTTCATAGACCGGTTTCTGTTGCGTCTGAGCGACGACGTCCCAGCAAGCCATCTCGATGGCCGACTTGGCGAACCAGTTACCGACGGCCACCGCGTCCATTCGCTGAGTGATCGTGTCGAGATCGGCCGGATCGCAGCCATTCACCAGCGGAGCGAACAACTTTTCGATGATGGCCTGAGCACCCCA
>JAHBXU010000144.1 GCA_019636315.1 Planctomycetaceae bacterium
CTGGCCCGCTCGCATTTTGCAGCAAGCCATGGGCAGGAATCGTGTTGGGACAATTGCGGCACCGATGCGCCCGCCACGGTCTTCACCGACATTCAAACGTCGGAAACAACGACGGTGGGCGTTAACGGAGACGTCTCGCGCGTGGCGGACGGCCCCTTCTATCGCAACTCAAGAACCCGCATGCGGGACGTCACCGACGGCCTGTCGAACACCATCTTTCTTGGGGAGCATTCTTCCAGGCTGAGCGACAAGACGTGGGTGGGAGCAGTGCCCGGTGCGTTCACACGCCCGCGCCTGCAGACACCGGAAAACGCCCCGGAGTCAGCCGCGACGCTGCTGATGGTTCACGCCGGCCCTTCCGGCGGGGAGCTCGATATCACCGGCTTCCCGATCATTCATCCCATCAATTTTCCCACGCATCATGTGTGCCAGATGTATGCCGAACACCCCGGTGGCGGTCACATCTGCCTGGGCGATGGTTCGGTCCGATTCGTTTCCGAGAACATCTTCCTGCTTACGTTTGCAGCACTCTCGAGCATTGCCGAGGGAGAAGTCGTCGGAGAGTTTTGATGCCATTCAGAAAAATCGACGGGAACGGGCGGCCGGCCCCCGGGAGGCAGACCCGATATCTCTTCTCTATCGCCAGTCTGATCGTGCTGATCACGGTTGGCTGCGGCTATGGCGAGGTCGACCCGGTGACGTATCAATATGCACGCGCGCTCTGTGCGGCGTGCAATCTTCGGGACGCAGCACGACTGGAAACCGTCGCCACCCAGATCCAGGCCGCGGTCGACCGCCAGGAGCTTCCATCGCGTGAGGCCGGCTGGCTCAACGACATCGTGTCAGAAGCCCGCGGCGGCGACTGGGCGGCTGCCGAAAAATCTGCCCGTCGAATGATCGCCGATCAGGTGCACCAGCTCCGCTGACCCGCATTCCTCCATCGGCCCGGTGTTTGTTGCTCGGAGCCACCGGTAAGTTCCGCCCGACGAGGGGGAGAAGTCGTCACATGACGAGCAATGGCATGGCGTTCCTTTGTCAATTGTGCCGTTTTTGGCCATTTCGTCGCATCTCACGCCTTCATTGGGGGTTATGAAGATCGGTGCGATCTCTTCGGGAAGTGACGGGTCTTCCTTAAGGTGGTCTCGGGATTCGTGTTCGCGCTCGCCATCGCCGGCCGAAACACGCGGGCGCCTCCCGAGCGGGGATGGCGTCGCGGGTGCTGAAAACGGCAGGACTCGCCGGATCGAGTCGCTGACACTGCCGTTGAGGTGAAAAAAGTCAAAAAACGTTTGAGCCGCCTTGACCCTGTCGACGGGGTTGGGCTATCAAGCCCGCTCTTCCCCTCTCTCACTTCGTCTTTCGATTCCCCGACAGACAACTCGACGATTCCGGAAGCCATCCGGGCACTCCGCACAGAGCCGCGGCCACTCGAAGGCCGAGTCTCCTGCGGTGTGGCTGCCGTGGCGCCCGGTCCCCCCTTCGGTCGGCAATTCCCCTCAATCAATCAGTCCCCGGTAAGCTCAGTCATGGCGCGACACACATCTATGTCAAACGATCGTGTTTTGAATCCGCATGGGCCGATAGGGGCCGCGGACCAGACTGAGACTTCGGTTCCGGGGAACCGTCTCGCAGCCGCAGGCATCAGCCCCCCACGGGGTTTCAAGGAGGAGCGAAACTTGTTTCGGATCATTGGACTACTCTCCTGTTGTGGCCTCGCTGCCGCGACCTTGTGGATCGCGAACCTGACACGGGCCCAAGAAGAACTCACTGCGAATCCCTTCGGCTCAGCTCCGACGGCGACGCTCGCCTGGGCCTCGGCTCCGTCGGATGCCGATCCCTTCGCGGACCTGACATCGCCGACCGCGGGAGCAGACGCCCTCGCCTGGATGGCTCCGGGAGAATCCAGCGGAGTTCCTCGCCGCCGCATCGACGACTTCATGCGGCAGGCACGGCTGTCCGCCCGCGAGGGGGACTTAGAGGAAGCCGTGAGACTGGCTACCACCGCCGAGCGGATGGCCGCACAGTTCGGCGTGACGTTCAAGCCGGGCGAACAGACGCCCGCTCAGTTTCTCGCCGAGTTGAAGGGCCCGAATAAGGGGGTCGCGACAACTCAAAGCGTCGCCACAACGCGCGTCGACGGACAGGCGGACCAGCGTGCGATGGTCCAACTGCTGCTGCAGGCGTCGGTCGAGTATCTCCAGAAGGGGAACTACGAAGCGGCTCGACAGAAAGCCGAGCAGGCGAGTCAGATTCAAATCACATTCGCTCCGGGCGAGTTGCGACCGGAGCAGGTTCTGCAAGAGATCAATCGTCTGCAGCCCGCTGACCCGGCTGGCCCGTCCGATGCGTTCCTGGCCGATTGGACCAGAGCCGCGGCGGAACCGGCTCCCACTCCGGCGGCACAACCCGCGCCGGTCGCCAAGTCGACCCGCGAGCAGGCGGACGAGTTGCTGGCGATGGCCCGCGAAGCCATCGCCAAAGGGCACTTTGAGGAAGCCCGGTCCTGTGCCCTCCAGGCCGACAAGCTCGGTGCGGAGTACAGCCTGTTCGATGACACCCCGAAGAACGTCCTGACGGAAATCGAACGGCGAACCGGAACGTCGATCATCACAGCCAAGCACACCTCGACAACCACCACAACAACCACGACCACGACGACGACCTCATCGGATGAGTCGGCCACGCGGCGCAGCCAGGCGACCGTCCTGCTGCAGGAAGCCCGCACTTTGATGGCGTCGGGAGACTATGCGGCCGCGCAAGAGAAGGCGAACGCCGCCGCGAAGCTCGACGCAACCTTTGAACTGTTCAGCGACCGTCCCGAGATCGTCCTGCAGGACATTGCAGCCGCACAGGGAACGACCGTGGCGGAAACGCCTGCGGCGGCCCCTGCATCCCCCCCCATGCCCGCTCACACGCTGGCTCCGAGCGGGGAGAAGAAGCACGCACTGGCTCTCCTGGCGGAAGCCCGTACGCATCTGCAGAACAGCGAATACGAACTGGCACGCACCAAAGCGGAGGAAGCCTCCCGGTTGGAGGTGACCTATGAGCTGTTTGAAGACCGCCCGGAAAGTGTTCTGAAGGATGTCGCCCGGCTGTCGACAGTCGCTTCCAAGGCGCCTGCGGCCGATCCGTTCGCCAACTTTGAACCGGCTCCTGCTTCCAACAGCCAGCCGGCTCCTGCTGAGAATCCGACTCCGCCCCCCTATGCCAGTCCGAAGCGCGACACGCTGGTCGTCACGGCCAGTCAGGGTTCCGCTCAGGAACTGTATCGGGAAGGCCTGCGGCTGATGCGCGAAGGTGACAAGGCGGCTGCTTACGACCTGTTCGTTGCGGCTTATCAGTCTCCGGAAGAACTCACGCCCCACGACCGACGTCAGTTGCAGGAAAAGATCCGCGCCTGTGCTCCGGGACGCGATGTCCAGCAGGCGAGTGCCGCCCTGCCGGCACCTGGCAGCGATGCCCTGCCTCTCGAGCCCAAGGTGCTGGAGCAGGCTGTCCGTCAACACACCGCAACCTATGAGCGGACACGCGACGAAGTCACAAACAGCATCTTCCAGGCCTCCCGACTGCGGGACAATGAGAAGCCCCAGGAAGCCCTCGACCTGTTGGATCGGGCCGCGACCAAGCTGGACGGCGTCGAACTTCCGCCGCAGCAGATGACGGCTCTCCGCACGGCAATCGAAAGCAGCCGCGAGGAAATCAAGTCCTACATGGCGCAGCGCAAGCCGTTGCTGGAACTCGAACGGAAGAACGCCGAGGTCCGCAGTGCGATCAAGGCCGAGATCGAAACCAAGATTCGCATCGAGCAGGAGATCGCCGACCTCGTCGAGAAATGCAACCGCTTGATGGACGAACGCCGGTATGCCGAAGCGTATACCGTCGCCAAGCAGGCCCACGATCTCGATCGTGAAAACCCGGTCACCATTCAGATCTTCCTGCAAACGCAAATCGCCTATCGCAACTCACGGAATGAAACGCTCAAGGAGCGTAAGGAAGAAAGCTTCATCGAGCAGCTCAACGACGTCGAGCAGGCGGTCATTGCGAACGTCGGAGACGCGCACCCCATCACCTATGACAAGAAGCGGTGGGAGGAATTCACCTCGAAGCGTCAGCCCATTACCGACGCCCATCAGCGTTCGGATGAAGAACTCCGCGTCGAGCGGAGCCTGTCGCGGCAAGTCTCGCTCCACTTCACCAACACGCCGCTGGCCGTGGTGATGGAGGATATCGCCAAGAACGCCAACATCAACGTTGTGCTCGATGATTACGGCATGATGGACGAGCAGGTCAGCACGGAGACGCCGATCACCATCAATGTCGAGGGCATCCGGCTGAAGAGTGCGTTGAACCTGATCCTCAAGCCGATGAATCTCGACTACACCATCGAAGACGAGGTGCTCAAGATCACGAGCAAGTTGCGTCAGCAGGGAGAACTCATTCCTCGCGTCTATCCCGTGGCGGACCTGGTCGTGCCGATCCCGACGCACGCCCCCACGCAACGGCTGATGCCGACCAACGGATTGACTCTCCCGACGCCCGGATTCGGCGGACAGTTGAGCGTGGCCAATACGGGCGGACTGCAGACTCCGGCGGGACAGGCCTTCCATCAAATCGCCGACGGAGGAACTGGTTCGCTGCTCGGATTGCCGAGTCTCCCCGGTCAGCCGCATCTCAACGGCCCGTCCGTCGATAACTTCGACTTCAAGGGTCTGTCGGAACTCATCACCTCCACGGTCGCACCCGATTCGTGGGCGGAGTTCGGCAGCCAGGGCATGATCACCCATCATGAGACCACGCTCAGCCTGGTCATCCGTCAAACGCAGAAGGTCCACCAGGAAATCGCCGACCTGCTCACACAGTTGCGGCGGCTCCAGGACCTGCAGGTCACCATTGAAGTGCGGTTCATCACGGTGTCGGACCGGTTCTTCGAGCGAATCGGCATCGACTTCGACTTCAACGTCAACGACAGCATCGGCGGGCCGTTCCTCGACAACAGCTTCGTGCCTCTGGCACCTTTCGGCAGCGTCGACCCGCGTAACGGACAGACGGGCGGCGTCGGCCAGGTCAACCAGCAGGGAGCCGCAGGTGGTCAGGCGGGTGCCGCGGCGGGCGGAGCGGGCGGCATCGGTGGTGCCGGCGGAGCGGGCGGCATCGGTGGTGCGGGCGGTGGTGCGACCGGAGCCGGCGGCATCGGTCAACAGGGCGGAGTGGGACAGAGCCCCATCAAGGCCTTCTCTCCCGGACCGCAGCTCAACACCGTTGGGCGCGACAACTGGGGAAGCGGCGTGGTGGTCGGAATGGTCGATCCGGACAACTTCAGTTCCGACCTCGACATTCCGTTCCGTCAAGGTTCGTTCGAGCTGGGAATTCCGGAATTCGGCGGCTTCGACCCGCAATCCGGTATCAGCTTCGGTATGGCCATCCTCAGCGACATTGAAGCTTTCCTGTTCGTGCAAGCGGCCCAGGGAGACGAGCGGTCCAACTTGATGTTCGCCCCCAAGGTCACACTGTTCAACGGGCAGATCGCCACGGTCAGCAGCTTCGTGTCTCGTCCCTTTGTGACGAGCGTCATCCCGGTGGTAAGTGCGTTCGCTGTCGGCTTCCAGCCGGTTATTCAGAACATTCCTGACGGCATCTTCATGTCGGTTCAGGCGGTGGTCTCGGCCGACCGACGTTATGTGCGACTCGCCGTGTCCCCGAACTTTAACAACGTCACGGACATCTTCACCTTCTCCTTCGTCAGTGGTGCGGGTGGTGGCGGTGGTGGCGGCATCGGCGGCGGCGGCATCGGCGGCGGTGGCGGCGGCATCGGTGGCGGCGGCATCGGTGGCGGCGGCATCGGTGGTGGTGGCATCGGCGGCGGTGGCTTCGGCGGCGGCGGCTTCGGTGGCGGCGGCTTCGGCGGTGGTGGCGGCGGCGGCATCGGCGGCCAGGGCGGCATCGGTGGCCAGGGCGGTGGTCAGCAGGGGATCGGCGGTGCCGGTGGCACGGCTGGCGGAAACATCACCGTCCAGCAGCCGGTCCAGGAAGTCGTCAATGTCAGCACAGTCGTCAGCGTGCCGGACGGCGGCACGGTGCTCCTCGGCGGCGTCAAGCGTCTCCGCGAAGGCCGCAGCATGAACGGCGTGCCCATCCTGAACAAGATCCCCTACATCAGCCGCTTGTTCAAGAACACGGGCGTCGGCCGCGAGACGGAAAGCCTGATGTTGATGGTGACGCCTCGCATCATCATCCAGGAAGAGGAGGAAGAGAACCTCGGCCTGTAATCGATGATCTGATCGTTACCACGACCTGAATATGAAAACCGCTGCGAGTTCCTCGGAACCCGCAGCGGTTTTTTGCATGACGCAACACTGGCAACCACCGGGATGGATCGCCAACGACCGGTGGGTATGCCCGATTGAATTCGCCCCGACCAATCCTCCCCAATCGAGGACCAGCCAACAGAGCTCATCTCGGCCTCCGTTGCATCGACCCGGCGGGCAACTGGGGACGGAGTCCCCGACGCAACGAACAGTTCATGTCAGAAAAAGCGTCAATGCGAAATCCCCGAGTCCCGCTCCTGGAATCTCAGCCCTGAAAACACAACAAGGGATTACGGCGGATTCGCCGTAACCCCTTGTCTCGTGAGTGCCCAAGAGAGGACTCGAACCTCCACGTCCTTTACGGACACTAGGCCCTCAATCATGAAAGATGGCCGTCTGGGTGTTGTCCGGGTTCCGGGGGGTTTGCGGATCGCTATTTTTCAGGGATTTCTTTCACTCGGCAATCGTCGGCTGAATCGCGTTTAGGTAACACTTTGGGTAACACTTTCGCCTCCGGCTCCGCGTCGGGGGTTTCTCGTTTGTGCCGCGCCGGATGAACCGGCCCTGCCGACTCAACCACTCCACAGCGGCCGTAGGCGGACGAGGTGAGCGCGGGGAGAGGTTGCGAGACTGGCAGGCCGTGTCCGATGGCAGCGGGACTGGCCGACGCCGTGGAAACGACGGGGACCGGTTGAACCCTCACACCACGGCGCCTGATAGACGCTGCTGACTCTGAGCACCGCGTTTCAGTGCCGACCCGATGGCGCGGCCCGTACCGATGGGGTCCTTCGCCCGGTCCCACAGCCACTTCGCCGCATCGACAATTTGGCCCGGCAGCGTGCGGGCCGTGTCGACCGTGTCGCGTGCCCCCTGTTTCATGCCCTGCCAGACGCCGCCGACAAAGTCATCCGCCTGGTGCAGTCCATACTCGTAGCCGGCTTTGCGGCGTTGGATGCGTTCGTAGCTCGCGTGGCGGTAGAGGTTGGCGTCGTCGAAGTTACGGATGCCGTCCCCGTCGATATCGCTCGGCGCGAGCACCGCATCGGCGGCACAAGCAGCTCGAACGCGGAATCAACGCCCGCGCATGCTCACCCTGCTGCGCGATGTGAGCATGGCACCCGGCACAGCGCACCCTACTTGGCTTAGATGAAACGGTTTTGAAATGCGTTCTACTCTGCGTCGTTCCAATACAGAATCAACTGACGTTCGTTGCAACCGTTGACAGCTTCAAGAATACTAAACATCAGCGTTTTGTTTCCCGATGCATTCAGAAACGCAATCTGCCCGGAAAGCTGGAATCCACAAAATATAGACCCTCGCCTCTTGTTGAGAATATCTGCCCTGTCCCAATGACACAAATAAGATGGGCTTTCAATCCTAAGAATTACGGCGTCTGCCAGTGCTGTTGTGTCGCGCCGCCGATCGCATGCGAATCCATCGACGGTTGCGACTATACCGCCAGGAGTTGCTTGCAATATAAGCCGCTGTGCATTTGAAAACGAGAACGAAACGGCATTATTGGACCAGTCAACATCTTCAATTACCGATCCCATAGCGGCAGAGACACCTGTGTTGGCCACAGTCTCTGCGAAGTCCCGATCTGCAGCGGAGATTGCTTCGTCGACCGAGTCGTAGGATGTCCATGATGATGCTGAACGGACTGTTATTAAAGGCAATGGGTTCTGAGACATCGCTAGACAAGTGGCTCACTTTACTATGTAGATTATGATGTAAACGACGATTTCATGCTTGCATGCGAACTGTATGCAATTGTGTAAATTCTGGGGGAATGGCAAGCTTCATGGATCACTTGACGGATGCCCCCCTGATATCTTTCCGGTAATCGGGTTTCTAAATGCCCCATGGTATCTACCGTCACTGCCAAGTATGCGCAAATGTTCGGTATATCCCTGCGCAATGGCCCCTGTGTGCCGAGCCTT
>JAHBXU010000145.1 GCA_019636315.1 Planctomycetaceae bacterium
GGGTGTATCATCACCAACGCAGACTGCGGCCCCTCTCCTCTGGCCGTTTCCGGCCGTGGAGCACGAGCACGTGGAAGCAACGCGTTGACGCCCTCCTCGGGAAACCCTCGATGTCGAAGCAACCACTGCACAGTCTGTGCGGTGCCCGTACGATCGACCGTGAGTTGGAGACGTTCTCCGCCTTCCAGAAAGACTGATGAACTCACCGCACGCCCCTTCAGCTCGACGCCCGTCAGCGCGACATCAACCACGTCGTGGTGACGCGGTTCGAGCGCGATCGATGGCTTCAGCGGCACCCTCACGGTTTCGCCCAGGTCGAGCGGCTCCCCATTCGTTCCCGAACTGACGGTGAACTGAATGGGCTTGAGAATCTCCTGCAGCCGTTGTTCGAGTGACCTTGTGCTTGATGCAATCTGGTAGTTCCCGAAGTTCCCAATCAATTCCTTCAGATCCTCGGCTTTGACGTCATGCTTCTTGCGCTCGTCCTGCGCCTGTTTCTGGTTCGCATTCTGAGTCAGCGGATCGTCGAAGATCTCGATCACGTCCATTCGGACAAGTCGATTCTGATTGAGTCGGGCAATCAACTCCCGGGCCGCCTGGCGATCTCTTTCCGAGTTTCCATCCTTCAGCTGCTCCGTCACACGCGAACCGAGCAGGTCATCCATACCGTCGGTAATCACAATGATCTGCGCCGGTTGCTGTTGCTGATAGTTTTGAACGGTTGAGACCGCCTTGCGAATCGCCAGATACAGCGGTGTTTGTCCCCAGGGTTCCAGTTCGTTCAGTCTGTCTCTGAGGGTCGAAACTTGTTGACCGCGTCCGATCGGCGCCAACGGAACGATCAACTGCACGTCTTGATTCCATGTTTTGACGAGGTCGGAGAACTCCTGGAGATCGCGTTCATGATCCGTCGCAAACTTTGATTTGTCGCCCTCGAACAATCGCCCCTCAATCACGGCTCGCTCACTAAGCGGGCGACCGCTGCCCTGTCCCGGCCAGGTAAAACGGTGACCATACGCCATTAACCCGAGGTGAAGCCCGTCTTGCGCCGCAAGCTGATCAAGGATGTTTCGAATCACTTGCCTGGCTCTCGACATTCGAGTGCCCCCTTCTCCCGGCATCTGATTCGACATTGATCCGGAGCAGTCCAGCACAAACAGAATCACTGGCTGCACATCAAGACTTCCATCCACCGTAATGTGGGCGTCGTCATAGTCCACTCGCTCGAATGTCAGATCTCGGGATTCCGTCATTGCTTCTCTGACGCGGAAGCGACTTTCGTGGACGTGTCCCCGGAAAAATGTCCGCGCGGTCAGAGTCGTATCCTTCCAATCGGCGGCTCGGGAGAAGGCGCCGCCCGCGTCGAGCTGCTGATTGACAGACTGCTCGGACAAGCCAACGCCCATTCGACGCACGTTGCCGAGGAGCACGGGCGACCGTTCCGGACTCGACGTGACTTCGACAAACGCCGGTCCCTGCGGACGTCGGGGGTCCTCATTCACCTGAAGGGTGATCACGCCGCCGTCGCGCTGCGACCTGTTGTGGCTGATCGGATGCCCCGCGTCCGTGCGAAATCCGACGTCTGTAGAACTGACAGAGGGCATTGATGCGTTGGCCGAGTTTTTCAGTACGGCGAGTCGTTCCTCAAGTCGGCGATGTTCCGGCTGAAGCAGCTTCCTGACCCCCTCGCGGGCGGTACGAAGTCCGCCGGCCAGTTCGCGGTTGGCCTGTTTGACGAAATACGGTTCAGAGTTGGAACTCGGCCGCGGACCCGATCCCCAGAAATCATCCAGGGTGCGTTCCGCCAGCCAGAGTTCCTGCCGCGCCGCTTCAATCTCCCGCCAGGTCTCCGCTGGAGATGCGGGTGCGCTTTGAGCCGCGATGCCGGCAGACATCAGACGGATCAGCGCGTCGGCCTGCTGCAGACGATCGATCACATCATCCGTGGTCATGCTTCCGAGATTGTCGACGCCCGCCAGAGTATGGCGGTCAAAGAAACGCAGGTAAGTGCGCACGGCATCGCGAACACGTCCGCCCAGTGCGTGGAGATTGTCGTTGCGTGCCGCGGGTTCAAAGGTGAGATCGGACGTATTGAGCTGGCGGACGAAGCGATGGACGAGTTGCAGGTACTCCTGCTCCTGATCGATGACGGGTTGAATCTCCGGCCGCTCACCTGTCACGTTCGAAGCCGTGGCCTCGGAGCCGGAGGGACTTGCCGTCTCCGCGGCGGTGGCCACGGGAAAGCGGACAGCCGCGGTTTGATCGCGAGCTTCAAACTGCTCCCGCAAGCGTGCGCGGAGCCTTACCTGATCAGCGGGTTCAATCAGCAATGCGGGCAGCAATTCCTGAATCGACGCCCGTGCCGGCGACGTGCGGCCCGAGTACTTGTCGATCTGCGCCCGGAGCATCTCGCGATTCTCCTCCGTCAATCGTCGTGCCTGTTGCGAGGCGTCTTTCACTTGCCGATGGCCTTCGTCGACTGACGGACCATCGCTGCCGGAAATCCGCGGCGTCCGGAGCGACTCGTCGAGCGCGGCGACGGCCTTCAGCCAGTCCACGTACACCGCATCTTTGCGGCTGCCCTCGATTCGAGGCAGGACGCTGCGAAATGCCACCACATCGATCAGCAACTGATCGCGAAGAGCGAATGCCGTCTGGATATCGGTAGCGACAGTTGCCGCGCTCTGATAATGCTCGTGAGCTGCAGCAAGGTCCCGTTGCGCCTGTTCAAGGTCACTTTGTGTGCCGACGAATAAATGATCCTCTCCCCGACGCCGCTGCTCGTCTCCTGCATTAACTCGCTGCCGGACCCAGGGAACGGTGCGGGCATCCTGCGGATGGGCGGCGATTTCCGCGAGGTGGCGACACGTCAGTGACTGCCGGACAACATGGCTGACCAGATCCTTGCTTGCCGGATTGTCCCAGTCGACATAGTCGCGCAGCATGCGGGCGAAGTGCACCTGGATCGGCAATGGCTCCGTCAGATGTTCCAGCGAGGCGAGTTCCTCGCTGAGCAACTGCCGGGTCGGGAGTTCAGCCGATATCAGGCGCTGCCAGACCTCCTCCCATTGAGCCGCAACACGATTTTGACTGCTCGCGACACTGCGGATGCGGCCATTCTCTTTCTCGAGTTCCCGTTTGAGATCGTCCCAGAGCGGATTATAGGTTGGCCCCGCGATCAGCAGTTCCTCCAATTGTGACCGCAGGCGACGGCAGCGGGCGATCGCATGCGGCGACGTCGCGGCAAAGTCGATGGACCCGCTGAGTCCTTCGCTGAGTGCGGCGAGGCGGGCGTCGCGCTCCGGGGGGATCAACTTATCGACCGGCTCCAAAGTCACAACATCGCCGCCGGCAGGCGCCGATGGAACTCTCGCAATGGGAAAATCACGCCCCTGTTCCGGCCCCCAGAGCAGGGGGGTCTGGGCGCGGCCCCGCCATTGCTTGACCCATTCACTGACCGCCGACTGGACGCCCGACGCTGCGGCTTCCAGCGTGAGATATCTGCCGCCGTTCTGGGTCAGCGGAACATTCCCGTCCAGAACCAGTTTGACTGCCAGACCGAACGGGGTCTGTCCCCATTCGGGAATCGTCCAGGTCTGCTCGCCCGCGCTGTGGGAGAGAATGACCCACACATCCTCGCGTGCCGCCGTCTGTTGAACACGGTGTGCGAACTCGTTCTGGGCGAACCCAAGCGCCCGATCGTCGGTGACCCGGCCGCAATCGAGAAACACGACTTTCTTCGCCTTCTTGCCGTGAGGGGAAATCTTCGCGATGTCGTCTGCGAAGTCGTCGAACCTCAGCCAGGTGCTCTCATCAAGAACATCCGCGCCGCTCAAGAGCAGGCATGGCCTTCCATCGCGATTCACGAGCGTATGTGCGGAGAGGTACAAGAGGATGACGTCTTTATTCGGCCCTCCGGGAAGTGCATCGATGGATTCCAGCGCTTGGCGAAACGATTCCCGACTCGGACTCGTCGCGGTGTCGCCAATCGGCTGCATCTTGACATGCGTATTCTTCAGATCGGTCGCGAACGCCTTCACGTCCTGAGCAGCCCAGGCATTGGGGGGCCACGGCGAGACAAGAAACTCACCGGGCGAATGCGGTTCGTGATAATCCGTAACCGCGAGCAACAGTAAGGGTGTGGGGCGCGGCAGCCAGAGGAGGATTGCCACGAACGCGGCCAGGCCGCCGAGTAACGCGACGGCCCAGAGGGCGCGCTTCTGTCGACCGGTATCGACGGGCCGCTCAGGCGATTGCCGCGTTTTCCAGGGTGAGTCCTCCGCGGCGGGGGCCACCGGTTGTGTTTCACGTCGCCGCCCGCGCCAAGACTTTCGGGCGACCGGTTCATTCCGGGGAGTTGGAGAAGGTCCAGCAGGAGGCACGCCCGCGGGAGGCTGCGGCTTCTTGGGTTGCCGTCCGGCTTTTCCATCACGCCACGTCGCCAAGGGTCACCTCGCTGCCCGTCTCGGACTCATTTCGTTCGTCGTGTCAGCCGTCCGTCGCGTCGTGTTTCGGTCACCCCCCTCGCCGCCGCCTCGCTTCTGCAAGCGAGAGTTGATCGAACCCGCATTGATTGTCTCGCGTTTCATGATCGTCTCGCGTTTCAATCGACAGATTCCACTCCGTTTCTCACCTGCAAACCTTCCACTCCGGCCGAACCCGTGACACCATCCCTGTGTGCAACGTAGTATCCCGCGTCACGCTGCTTTTGCGCCGTTCGTGGAGACAGACTTCTGAGCAGATGTGCATAGCGTCATCGGCGGCATGAACATACAATAGGTGCTCGGCGGAGAATCGGTCTCCGGCGGTCGCACGACCTGCCATCAGGATCCGCCGTGAGCCATCGCAAAACGCCGCCAGCGACCGGGGTTGTTGGCCGGCGCAAAAGCGGGGTAGTGAAGCAGCCGTCTCAGTCGTGTCGGAGATGCCGTGGTCGTCTGGCGATGACGCTCGACAGAAACATCCCATGCCTCTTTGGAATCGTTTCAAACAGACCCACGGTTCGACCGTTCTGCAAGGGCTGTTTGCACTTTCAGTGTACAGAAAACGACGACAACTGTCATCGTGACTGTTGCCAGCCGATTTCGCAAGAACGCGTCTCTTCCTGGTCGGGTCACCCGACATTGGCAATCGTTGCATGACCAGACTTCCCGTCTCCTGGTCCGAAGGAATGTTCCTTCGACCGCATGATTTTCAAGCCGCTGACCGCTATTGGAGCGAGCAACTCCGCCAGTCGGTCACGTGGCACGTCGCGTATGACTACGGGGCGCGATCGATCAGCTATTCCCCCGAGGCGATTCAGAACTCGCAGTTTGAACTGTCCGCATTCGAAGGCCGGTTTCGGGATGGGACGCAGCTGGTGATGCGCGAACCCGAGCTGGATCGACTCGACTTGAAGGACGCGTTTCGCGATCGGAATGTAGTTCGAATCTGCCTGGCGATTCCCCGCATGCGTGCCGGGGAAGGCAACGTCAGCCTTGAAGCGGACAGCACATTGCGTTTTCGCGAGATCGTGCTCGAAGAATCGGACGAACATGCCGGCGGAAATGAGCAGGAGGTCACCTATCGCAAGCTGAACGCCCGCCTCTGCCTCGAATCGGACGCGCTCAAGGGGTACGAAGTCCTCCCCATCGCGCAGGTCCGCCGCGCCGGCGAACGCGAATCCACACCGGTCATCGACGATCACTACTGTCCGCCGTTGTTGACGGTGGATTGCTGGCCGGAGCTGCATCTGGAAATCATTCGCGCCGTCCACGACCTGATCGGACAAAAAATTGACCTGCTGAGCCAACAGGTGCGCAACCGGGGCATCACCCTGGGGGGTATGGACCCTGGCGACCTGGAACGAATTTTCATGCTGCATGCCCTGAACGAGGCGGACGCCTCGCTGGGGACATTGGTCTACGCTGTGGGTCTCCATCCCTTTCCGCTGTTCGTCGAGATGTGCCGCATCGTTGGCATGCTGTCGGTCTTCGGCCCAGAACGGCGCGTGGTCGAGCTGCCGCGCTACGATCATGACGATCTGGATCGCGTGTTTCGGCGGCTCAAGCAGATGATTGAGATTCTGCTGGGAGGGGTCGCGGAATACGAATATGAGCAACGGTACTTCATTGGGACGGGTCCCGGCCTGGCGGTCACGCTGGACTCCAAATGGCTTGGCAGCAACTGGAACTGGTTCATCGGAGCCAGTTCCAGTCGCAAACACGACGTGGTCCTGGATCTGTTGAAGGGCGGCCGGGAAAGCGGACGACTGGATTGGAAAATCGGCAGCAGCGATCAGGTCGATCGGGTGTACTCCCAGCGTGGCCGCGGACTGGTTCTCAACGAACTGCCTCAAGCTCCCCGGGCCTTGCCGACAGGTTCGCAATGGATCTTCTATGAAGTCGAACAGAAAGGTCCAATGTGGGACCAGGTGGTCCAGACGCAGACCCTGGCGATGCGCCTGAATAAACAGATTATTTCGAATTTTCACGAACTGGAGGGGCAGCGAAAACTGAAGGTCGCGGTCGGGGCGGACGAGATCGATCTGGAGTTTGCGTTGTTCGCCGTTCCGGTCAGGGCAGGCTTGAAGTGACCAACTCCTCTGTCCCGTCTTCCAGAGGCGGATTAGTAGTTGACACACCATTCCGGTCCGATCACTTTGGAAAGTGCGGATCGACCAGCTCTCATTCGCGCTCGTCCTCGAAATTGGCGGAAAGGAACCTTACGGTACTCCGTTCTCATGACGCCGCGTTTCTCCAAGGCGATCGATCCGATCTTTGTGTATGTCATCCAGTTACTGGAGCGGATCGAAAGCAACGAACCACTCGCACCCCACGATGAACAAGCGTTGATCATCAGTCGGCTCGAACGGGCCGAGGGGCAGCTGGGATTCAGCCAGGAATGGCAGCTTGCGAAGTATGCGCTGGTCGCCTGGATCGACGAAGTCCTGATTGCCGCCGCCTGGGACGGTAACGAATGGTGGGAGAACAACGTCCTCGAACGCCAGCTCTTCAACTCCCGCGAAGCAAACGAGCGATTCTTTGAGAACGCCCGACTGGCGTCGGCGATGCACTCCAAGGATGCCTACGAAGTTTATTACGTATGCGTCGTCCTGGGCTTTCACGGCGTTTATCGTAACGAACATGAACTCGGAAATGCCGAGTATCTGCTGCGGCTGGGACTTCCGACAACGCGCGAGATCTGGGCCAAACAGGTGCGCGTGGCGCTGCACCTGGGCGAAGGGCGACCTCCGATGATCACCGACTCTCGAGAAGGCGATGGCGCTCCGCCGCTGGAGAAGAAGTTTGCCTGCATCAGCGCCTGGCTCGTGGTGCTCGTCCTCGCCGCAATTGTAGGTTTGTTGATCGGCTGGGACTGGGAGCGGTTCGCCAGCGCCTGGGGGAGGTGACGACCATGAATTATCTGCGTTTTCTGGTCGACCGCATCACTCGGCCTTTCCGCGTGATCTTCCAGTCGCCCCTCTCACTCTTCTCGAAGCCGGCGCGGGTGATGGGGTTGTCGCTGCCGGTGCGGCTGGCGCTATTCGCCCTTCTGATCCTGGTGGTGACGCTCGCGCTCAGTCTCTGGATCGCTCAATCGAAGAATGGACGTAACTGGCTGATGGACCGCTGGGAGGATTCCCCGTGGATTATCGTCATCGGGGGGCTGCTGCTCGTCGGTCTTCCCTGGGGGACGTATCAGGCCATTCGCTTCTGGCTCGAAGCGGAACCGTCACCGTTTGAACATCTCGAAAAAGCCTGGAACTATGGCGTCAAAGCGCTCCGCGATCATGGAATCGAACTCTCCGATGCGCCGCTGTTCCTTGTGACCGGCGTGCAGACCGAAACTCAGGCGCGGGCCTTCATGCACGCGTCGGGAATGAGCTTTTCGGTCAACGGCGTTCCGGAAGGTCCGGCAGCGCTCCACTGGTTCGCCAATGACGACGCCATCTTTCTCGTCCTCACCGAAGTGAGCCATGTCGGACTGCTGTCGAAACTCGTCGCGGAGTTCAACACCCGCGCGGCCCATCACGGAACCGATCAGCCCCTCTATTCCGCTCCGCCTCCCGCCTTCATGGGAACGTACGTGCCGAGTGGGTACGACGCGGGTTCGCCCGCTGGTTCGCCTGCCGGCGCGGACACGGTCATCGGTGACTTCAGAACTCCTGCGGTTGAAGCCCCGCAATCTCTCGGCTCTCACTATGGACAGACGCTGGCCGACCTGGATCAGCTCAACCTCCAGATTCGCAATCCTGCCGCA
>JAHBXU010000146.1 GCA_019636315.1 Planctomycetaceae bacterium
CAAGATCTTCGATCTCATCTCCCTCATAGGCCGTCGCGACGACAATCCCGCCGGGCGGTGATCGATCCATTCGGGTCCTGGTCTCCAGTGCCATGGCCGATCACCCTCCAGCGGGAACGGATCTGGCGAGCGGAGTTGCCAATCTCCGGTCTTTTCTTTTCGCGTGCCGGGTCCTGGCCCGATGGCGAATTGTTCACGGTTCCGCGAAGGTGCGTAGTACTTCTGCGGGCGTCGTTCGACCGCCATGGGAGCGGCTGACCTTCGCAAACTTCACCAGCAGGTTGTTGTCGACCAGGAATGTCGATGGATACGCTGTCTCGCCTGGTTCGTCCCAGCGCAGGTGCCAGGCTTTAGTGAAGCTGTAGCCGGGATCGAGCAACAGCCGGTAACCCTGCGGGAGCTGCGTCGACCCCACAAACTCTCTGGCCTTCGCAGTAACCTCGTCGACCGGACCCGGATAAATCAGCAGCACCTGGGCTCCCGCCGCCGCCAGATCATCCGCCGCATCGACGTACTGCAGAATTTGTTTGCGGCACAGGGGACACTGGTATCCCGGATAACCTCGGAGGACGATCACAACCACCGGCCCCTGCTGCGCGACATCGGACAACTTGACGGTTGACCCCTGGAGGTCCGGCAGCTCGAAGTTCGGCGCGGTCTCGCCAACCTTGGGCGGCGACGGCTCCGCAGCCCGGAGGAATGTTGGAAAAATCGCCAATACGACCAAAATCGTGGCCTGTTGCCTGATGCTTGACATTCCACACTCCAGATAGGGGACTTCGCCGACAAGACACAACCACATCATTCGCGGCCAACTCCTCCGGCGTCAAGCGATCGGGAGACGAACTGCTCGTCTGGAGCAGTGGACGACGGTCATTCGTGGTATGCTTCTGCGAGCCGCGATGAATGATCAGGTTTCGTCGAACGGCGAAGCTGATATGGGCAGGCTTTGATTCTCCGTCGACGCTCCTCTTGAAAGGACGATATCCATGAACTTACATCATTGGTTTGCCGCGCTGGTTGTGCTGGTGTGCCTGGCTGCCGACGGATTCGGACAGGAGGCCGCAACGGACGCCGGCGCTCCGCCGCGCCGACAGGAACCGAACGCTGCGTTTGCTCAAGTTGTCGACGATCCCGCCTTGCCGCGTGTGCTTCTCATTGGAGATTCGATTTCGATCGGCTATACGGTCCCCGTCCGAGAGCTGCTTCAAGGGAAAGCCAACGTGCACCGGATTCCCACCAACGGTGGTCCCACCACGAAGGGGCTGGAGCAGATCGAGGACTGGCTTGGCGACGGCCGCTGGGATGTCATCCACTTCAACTGGGGACTGCATGACCTCAAGTACATGGACGAAAAGGGCCAACTGGCCGATGTCAATGTGGGTCGGCAGCAGGTGCCGCTGGCGGAGTACGAGCGAAACCTGAGGCAGCTCGTCACTCGCCTGGAGCAGACCGGCGCCCGCCTCATCTGGCGGTCGACCACACCGGTTCCCGAGGGGGCAGCCGGGCGGATACCGGAAGACGCCGGCCGTTACAACGCGGTTGCTGCGGCCATCATGCAGGAGCGCGGCATACCGATTGACGATCAGTACACGTTCGCGCTGCCGCGTCTGGGTGAGATCCAACTTCCCGCAAACGTCCACTTCACCAAGGACGGTTCGCGCGAACTGGCCGCACAAGCAGTGAAGTCCATTGAGGCGGCACTGCGTCCATCTCAGAACGAGTAATGGACCTTTTCCCGGAATCTCGCGGTGGACATGCTTCGAGGCGTCACCGGGTTTGCCGCGCGCTGCTGGGCGCGGCTCCCGGAGTGCCGATCAATCAAAGTCGTGGGAAGAGTCCGGCGCCTCAGGCGGTCGCCAGGCGCTGCTGCTTTTCCTTGCGGCGACGTTCGACGACTTCTTCCTGAATGTTGCGCGGCACCTGCTTATAGCGGGCGAACTCCATGCTGAATCCGCCTTTGCCCTGGGTCATGCTGCGAAGCTCATTGGCATAGTCGAACATGCTGGCCAGCGGCACCTCGGCCTCGATGTAGGCCGTCTTTTCGCGGTTCTCGGTATTGGTGATGATCCCCCGCTTGCTGGAGAGGTGACCGGTCACTGGACCCTGGAATTCATCGGGCACCTCGACTTCCAGCTTCATGATCGGCTCCAGCAGGGCGGGCGAGGCCTTGATGAGGGCGTCCCGCATGGCCGTCCAGCCGCAGGTGTCGAAGGCCCGTTCGGACGAGTCGACGTCGTGGTACGAACCATCGGTGATCTCGACGCCGACGCCCACAACTTCGCATTCACACAGCGGACCTTTGACGATCGCCCGGCGGAAACCCTTGTCGAGGGCCGGAATGTACTGAGCCGGGATCTTGCCCTGGGTAATGCTGTCGACGAAGTGGTAAGTTCCAGTGATCGGTTCGCCCTCTTCGTCCATCGTATTTTCGTCGATGGGGAACAGCCGCCCGACGACGTGGGCGTATTGGCCGGAGCCGCCGGTTTGCTTCTTGTGCTTGTGGTTGAACTCGACCTCGCGGGTGGGGCATTCCTTGTAGGCGACTTTCGGTTCACCGACGAGCACTTCGCAGCGATACTCGCGCTTGATGCGTTCAATGTAAATTTCGAGGTGCAGCTGCCCCATTCCGGCGATAATTGTCTCGCCCGTTTCTTCGTCGGTAGAGACCTGGAATGTCGGGTCTTCGCGACGGAAGCGTTCGAGGGCCTTGCTGAGCCGGTCTGCTCCGTCGCGGGCCAGCGGCTCGACGGACAGGCGGATCACAGGCTCTGGGACGAAAATACTTTCGAGAGCGTAATCCAGACCGCCGCCGCAGAACGTGTCGCCCGAGGCGCAGTCCACACCGACCACAGCGATGATGTCGCCGGCCTCGGCCGTTTCGATGTCCTCGCGATCGTTCGCGTGCATCCGCAACAAGCGGCCAAACCGGACCTTCTTCCCGGTGCGGGTGTTGACGTAGCTTTCCCCTTTGACGATCCGACCCTGGTAGATGCGGAAGTACGTGAGCTGGCCGAATTGCTCGACGACCGTCTTGAACGCCATGGAGACGAGCGGGTTGTCGGGCGAGTCGGACAGTTTGACGCGGATGACTTCTCCCTCGACCAGTTCGCCGGCCTTGCGGGCCGCCTCGGACTGATCGACGTCGATGGCTTCCATCTCGCGGTCAGACGGGGACGGCAGGTATCGCACGATGGCGTCCAGCAGCGGCTGGACTCCCTTGTTGCGAAACGCGGTGCCGCACATGACGGGAACGATTTCGTGAGCGAGCGTCGCTTCGCGAATCAGGGCATGCAGCCGCTCGGTGGGGAACTCTTCCTCTTCGAGCAATGCGGTCATCAATTCGTCGCTGTACATCGAGAGTGCTTCGAGCATCTCCGTTCGCGCGGCGGCGGCTGCCTCTTGATACTCGGCGGGGATATCGACTTGCTGGACTTTCTCACCCTGACTGCCGTCAAAGGCGAACGCCTTCATGGTGAGCAGGTCGATCATGCCGGCGAAATCGTCACCGAAGCCCATGGGGAGCTGCAGCGGAACCGGAACGACGTGTAGCTTGTCCCGAATCTGGCGGCAGACGCTGGCGAAGTTGGCTCCCGTGCGGTCCATCTTGTTGATGAACGCAATGCGCGGAACTTTGTACCGTTTCATCTGCCGGTCCACGGTGAGGGACTGGCTCTGCACGCCGCCGACCGCGCACAGGACGAGCACGGCCCCATCGAGCACACGCAAGCTGCGCTCGACCTCGACCGTGAAGTCGACGTGTCCCGGCGTATCGATGACGTTAATCGTGTAACCGTCCCATTGAACCTGCGTCGCGGCGGAGGTGATTGTGATTCCCCGCTCTTTCTCCAGGTCCATGAAGTCCATGGTCGCGCCGTCGCCGTCACCTTTCACTTCGCCCACTTTGTGAATGCGGCCCGAGTAATACAGGATCCGCTCCGTCAAGGTGGTCTTGCCCGAGTCGATGTGAGCGGAAATGCCGATGTTGCGAAGTTTCTGAAGGTTCATGGTTGGGAAACGTTGGCGACGTGTGAGGCACAATGGCAAGTCAACAGTGGGCCGGCAGGCAAGTCACCGCGGAACAGTTTCGCGGGCCGGTCCGCCGATGACCGGTGGACGAAGTCTCGGGGAAGAGCGGTTCCCCGGCGACAGAGAAGAAGCGGTTGTTGATGGCACGTCGCCGAGGCAGCGACGAGAGGAAACAGAGACCTATCGCCGCCGCATCGGCATATCCTGGTCTGTCATAAGTTGTTCCTCATCGTCACTCGGGCGAGTGGCACTCGCAGTTCTCCCGAGAAGCACGCCCGCAGCGGGACTCCCCGCGCACACCATCCCTGACGGCTTCCCGGATAAGAGAAATGATCTTATCGTCTAGCGAGAGTTGAGGAAAGAGCGCTTCCAGGAGTTTTCTTGGAACAGAGACCTTCTGCAGCGGCCGAAGGCGAGAATCCAATCCCGCGACGATGGGTTGCCGGATCGAAGCACGGCTGAGAAACCGCGGATTTGGCCCCAATTGTGCATCTTGAATCTGCCGTTCCAGGGATCGTGGCCCGGGTGGGCGGTTCGAAGGATCGACCCCCGATGGCGTTGCGTCGACAAGGACGGCGTTGGCTCTTCTCTCCAGCTGGGTTCGACGATGGTCCGTCTGCAGTTCTCCATTGCATGGTTGCTGTTGCTTTCAGCACTCAGCACGGTTGCCCGCTATTCATCCGCGGCAGACGAGAGTCTTCCGATTCCTGGCGGTCGCACGGTCGTCCCGCAATCCGTCTTGCCGGACACTTCCGGAGCCGCCGCACCCATACGGAGGACAAAGCGTGTCTTGCTGGTGACCTGGCCAGAGTGCCCGCGCTGCTCCGAGGAGTTACAGAGGCTTCAAGCCGCGGGGGGGCCGTTCGAGTTAATGCGAAACCGCGGGTGGTTGATCGGCCGTGGCCCGGAGAACCACATTCAGATTGTCGACGCCTCGAACGTCCTCGACGCGGACATCGCAGAGCTTGTCAGTGAATTGACGTTTGGTGGGTCGCCGGTTGTCCTGTATGTGGAACAGGGAGCAATCGCCCGGTCGTTTCAGCGGGGATGTACGACACCGCTCGACCAGTGGACGTTCGGTTGGCTGATGACGGGCAATGACGAACGTCCGGTGGACTTTGATCCGGAACCAATTGATGTGGCGACGACCGGTCACTATCGACTGCGCGGCAATCACTGGTCGGTCGACGGCAATTGGAATCCGTCCCGCGAGTATGTGATTCAACATCTGCGGGCCGCGCATCCATCGCAGTTGCAGCCGGAGTGGGACATTGAGGTCTGGTCGCTGGAGGAGCTGCGCTCCGTCCATGACGACATTCACGATCGTGAGGAAGGATTCCGCGGCCGGTATACGGCCAGTACGGCGACGCGGTCTTCCAGTTCTTCACGGTCTTCGTCGAGCGGAGCGGTCGGATACCGGAAGCCGGGCAATGCGGGGCGTTGATCGGATCGGCGGCTTCGATTCCCGGTGCGGTTGAGGTAGAATCGCGCTCAATCTCACCATCCAGGGAATTGAACGCACCGATGACTCGAAACTCGATTGCACTGCTGCTAATCGCCATCTCAGCGATCGTCGCCCGCGCAGAGGACGGGCGTCGCGATCGGGACCGCACTTCCCCGGTCGCGGCGACACGAGAAGCAGTGCCGTTCAGCATCAGCCATGTGAGTGACGCGTCCACAAGCGGCGTCGTCATCCGCATGGGGGACGTGCCGGTGGCTGAGTACACGTACCGTGATCCGCAGATCCTGCGGCCGCACTTTCGTCATTTACGCACGCGGAGCGGCACGCAAGTGACGCGGACACAACCTCCGGTCCCCGAAGTCGATCTCGACGATCATCCGACGATGCACCCCGGCCTGTGGCTGGCATTTGGCGACCTGGGCGGAGGAGACTTCTGGCGGAACAAAGGTGTTGTACAGCACGTGCGATTTCTTGAAGAACCCACCGGCGGTCCGGACGCGGCAACGTTCACGGCACTCAACGACTACGACGTGAAGGGGCGCGTCGTCTGCCGCGAAGAGTGCACCATCCGCGTGGAGCCGGTCGCATCCGGCTATCTTCTCTCATGGCGGTCGACGTTCAGCGCGGGTGACGAAGAGATCGCATTCGGTGATCAGGAAGAGATGGGACTCGGGGTCCGTGTCGCGACGCCGCTGGCCGTCAAAAAAGGGGGCGAGATCGTGAGTAGTGAGGCGCGGCGGAACGAAGCTGACGTCTGGGGTCGTCAGGCCGACTGGTGCACGTATCGAGGCACGATCGAAGGACAGGGTGTGGGAATCACGCTGATGCCTCATCCGGACAACTTCCGTCGGTGCTGGTTCCATGCCCGCGACTATGGTCTCCTCGTCGCCAACCCATTCGGCAGGAAGGCGTTCACCCGCGGGGAGCCGAGCCGGGTCATCGTGAAGGCGGGAGAATCGCTGACATTGCAATTCGGTGTCTATGTGTGCGACGAATCACTCGGCGCCGACTCGGACGTTGCCGCCGTTTATCGCGCGTACGTAACGCCGTGAAGAACGTCGTCGCCGCGAGGGGCGTTGTGGATGGCTGTCGCATGGCCGAGGGACCGGTGATTCCCCTGGTGGACGTGTGCGGCGAGATACGAAACGGTGCGGATTTTGGACCTTGTCCCTTGTGTCATGCCAGCGAAGTGGAGGTCTGGCATCGCGACGCGCGGCGGGAATACGGATGCTGCGCGGTCTGTCGACTGGTTTTTGTGCCATCGAGATACTTCCTGTCGCAGGAAGCCGAACGTGCGTGCTACGACCAGCATCAGAATGATCCGTCCGACTCGGCGTACCGACGGTTTCTCAGCCGGTTGTTCGATCCGCTGGTCGCCCGATTGAGGCCGGGGGCGCGGGGATTGGACTTCGGCAGCGGACCCGGCCCCACGCTCTCGGTGATGCTGAACGAGGCTGGATTTCCTATGGCGATTTATGATCCCTTCTATGCGCCGCATGAAGAGGTGTGGCAGGACTGCTACGACTTCGTCACGACCACCGAGGTGGTCGAGCATCTGCACCGTCCAATGGTCGATCTGCAACGGGTGTGGCGTGTGCTGAAACCGGGCGGCTGGTTGGGCATCATGACCAAACGGGTCCTCGACGCCGAGCGATTTGCGACATGGCACTACAAAAACGACCCGACGCACGTCGTGTTCTATTCGGAAGCGACATTCGCCTGGCTCGCGACTCAATGGTCGGCCAAACTGATCGTGGCTGCCTCGGACGTCGTACTCTTGCAGAAGGCGGCCGCGTCGGCAGCAGACGTCAATAGCTCCCGGAATGAACCGTGAGCGTCATCGCGGAAAGGGTGGCATCAGGGTGGCAAGATGGTACGGTAGTGACATGCGCGGCGAGGCTTGATCGCCGAAGTTCTTGTGGACGTTCCGAGTGACACGCAGCGGATCTGATCAAGTCAATCGTTCACAGACGATCGTCACCGATTCAGTCGCACCGAGGAGAACCGATGAGGGCAGGACGTTTGCGCCGATGGCTGATCGCACTTCTGTTGACATGCGGCTGGTGCAGCAGCCGCGCGACGGCGACCGAGAGTTCGCCGCCCAACATCGTGTTCGCGTTTGCCGATGATTGGGGCCGAGTCGCCGGATGTTACGCCGAACTTGACGGTCCGGGCACAATCAGCGACGTCGCGCGGACGCCGCATTTCGACCGCATTGCGAAGGAAGGGGTCCTCTTCCGCAGCGCATTCGTCTCAGCGCCCAGCTGCACGCCCTGCCGCAGTGCCTTAGTATCGGGACAACACTTCTGGCGGGCGGGCCGCGCGGCGATTCTACGGGGAGCAGTGTGGGATGGATCGCAGCCGTCATTTCCGCTGCTGCTGCGCGAAGCGGGATATCATATTGGCGAAACATACAAGGTCTGGAGTCCCGGCACTCCCGCCGACGCCCCTTTCGGTGCGGGAAAATTTGCCTATGAGAACGCCGGGCGGCGTTTTAATCAGTTCTCACAGAATGTGACAAAACTTGTGGCCGATGGGATGCCGGTCGAGGCCGCGAAAGGGACGCTCTATGACGAAATTCGAGGGAACTTCGACGCGTTCCTGGCCGATCGCCAGGCGGGACAGCCGTTCTGTTACTGGTTTGGACCGACCAATGTGCATCGCAAGTGGGTGAAGGGATCGGGACAGGCCCTGTGGGGAATCGATCCGG
>JAHBXU010000147.1 GCA_019636315.1 Planctomycetaceae bacterium
AGCCCGGTAGTGCTGACAAGACCCTTCTGTCTTGACGCCCGCAGCGTGCGACGAGTGGGGCGATCGTGGGGATTATCAGGATTGGGCAACAGGAAATGGGTTATCTTGCGGACACGGCACGACCGACCCCGTCGATGGCCCGCTGCTTTCCCCGCGGCGCAAATCCTCCTAGACTGATGCCTGTCTGCTCAACAGGTGTGAGAATGGCCCTTGTGCGCCGGAGAATCGTGATGCCATTGTTCCTGTCCGTCCGTCGGATTCCGTCGACTCTCACGGTCCTGCTGATCGTGGTGTCGATGTTTCCATCGTTGATGCCGCCGCCGGTCGCCGCGGATGACGACATCGATCTGTCGACTTTTTTTGGCTTCGGACCGGTGGAGATCTTCAAACTGGAGTGGCGTTCACATTCCCTGCTGCCGGGGGACTTCAATCACGACGGGCGGACGGATCTGGCCATCGTGGATAACAGTCACAGCCGCATCGACCTGCTGCTCCAGCGCCAAGGTCCGCCCGACGAAACCGAGAGCGTGAAGCGCAAAAAGGTCAATGAAATCAGCAGCCATTGGCGGTTCGAGCACGTCAAGCTTCCGGTGGACCGGAACATCTCGGCGATGGCTGTGGGGGATTTCAACAGCGACGGCCGTGCGGATCTGGCTTACTTCGGAGATCCGGACCGGCTCGTGCTCCTCTTTCAGCCCGAGTCCGGGGAATGGACCGAGAAACGTCAGGTGCGGCTTGCCGATGTGGAGGGACAGTCCTGGGGGATTGCGGCAGGCGATCTGAACGGTGACGGCAGAGACGACGTCGCGATCCTCGGAAAGCGTGTGACGTACCTGGTGTACCAGACGTCGCCCGGTGAATTCAGCGCGCCCACAGAGATCCGCAACACGGCTGATCGGTTGAGCCTGGCGATGATCGGCGATCTGGATGGCGACGAGCGGAAGGATCTGTTTTATCTGGCTTCCGATGGCGACGACCGCCGCGCATCGGTCCGATTGCAGACTGAAGCGGGACGCCTCGGCCCGGAAATTCGGTTCGACTTTAAGAACACACGTGGACTGATCCTCAGCGATCTGGTCCCCGGCGCGGGAGGCGAAGTCGTGACGATCGATGGAACGACCGGACGCGTGCGCGTCGGCCAGTTCTCACTGGAAGGTCGTCCGGAAGATCAACTGGCGGCCCGGCTCGTCCAGTACGGCTTTGGTGAGCCCGGGGTTGCGAAAGGGCGCGATCTCGCGATGGGAGACGTCAACGGCGACGGACTGCTGGACGTGATCGTCACCGATCCGAATGCGGCGCAGCTGATTGTCTTTCTGCAGCATAAGAACCACGGACTCGACCTGGGCACGGCCTTTCCCAGTTTTCTCGAAGTCGAGCAGGTCCGAATCGCCGACGTGGATGGCGATGGTCGAGCGGAAGTGTTCGCGCTCAGCAATAAGGAGAAGTCCATCGGTGTCTGTCGTTATGAGCAGGAGCGGCTGTCCTTTCCCACAACACTGCCCATCACGGGTGAGCCGGTCGCGTTCGAGCTCATTGATCTCGACAAGGACGGCGTTCTGGAATTGCTGTATCTGGAGAAGTCGAAACGCAACAGCTATGTGCTGCACCGGATGACGCGCGCCGGCGAGGGAGACTGGAAATCCACGCCGGTGGGACAGGACGGCGGCAAGCTGGAATTGTCCAATGAGCCGGTCTATATGCGGTCGATCGACGCCAATCAGGATGGACGCAGCGATCTGTTGTTGATTTCGGCCGTCGGCAAACCTCCCACGTTGCTGGTCACTGATGCGGGCGGAGTGCCGCGACATGTGGAGACGGCTGGCGGGCTGCAACTGGGCAACGTGGAGCGTGGTGCAGTCTTTTCCGGCATGCTGAGCGAGCCCGTGACGCTCGTGGCGCAGCAGAACTTCGCCCGCAGCGTGCGACTTGACGAAGAGAACCGTTGGCAGGTTCTCGATCAGTTCAACCCGTCCGAATCGGGCGCCAAAATCGCCGGTGCCGCGACATTGGATCTGGACGGCGAGCCTGGCAATGAACTCGTGCTCATCGATACGGGGGCGAAAAAGCTCCGCATCTTCCGCAAAGAAGAACAGTTGTACCAACCTTGGGAACAGGTCGAGTTGGGGACCTTCCCGTACATCGCCGCACACGTTGGGGACCTCAACAGCGACGGCCGCGACGACCTGTTGCTCTTCGGACAACAACGCTTTCTGGTCCTCTATGCCGGCGAACGTCCGCCGCAACTCAAGGACGTCTTGACGTATGAATCGAAACTGGACGACTCCACTTTTGCCGACCTCGTTGCCGGGGATCTCAATGGGGACGGACAGATTGACGTCGCCCTGCTCGACATCGCCGAGCATCAGGTGGAGATTATCACGCTGAGGAACGACGCGCTCGTGCATGCCTTGAACTTCAAGGTATTCGAGGAGAAGAACTTTGGTCGCCGCGGCGGCAGCGGCGTCCAACCTCGGGAAGGAGTGATTGCCGATGTGACGGGAGACGGTCGCGACGACTTGATCCTGCTCGTGCACGATCGGATTCTCGTTTACCCGCAGGATGACGGGAAAAGCCCGGAACCCACCGACGTGCCGGCGGAGCCTGCGGCTCAGCAAACAAGCGTCGAACAGCCATAACCGTGCTCAGCCAGTCGGGCGGCAACACGGAAGTTGCCGTGTCCGCGCGGCAGTATCGTCACGTGGCAGGTTGGGCGCATCATCGTACTCCCAGTTCGCGCGAACATGTCTGCGATCGTTGATGAACGCGCGCTCCGGGACGTTCTGGCGCGTTTCTTCGGAGATTCGTCGCCACTCGTGATCGAGCGGCCCTCGCATGCCGCGGGATTCAGCGGCGCAGTCGTGCTGCGCGTGACCGGAATCGAAGAGCCGAATCGAATGGCGCCCTCATCGCCGTTCGGCGGCTGGTGCCTGCGCGAATGGCCGCGTGCGGGACTACCGCAACTCCGCTTGATCGAATTGCATCGGTGGATTGCCTTTCTTGCCCAGGAGGGAATTGACGTCGTGCCCGTGCCGCGGTCTGACCTGTGCGGCAATTCTCTGGTGACGCACGACGGTCGGCTTTGGCAACTTGAGCCGTGGATGCCGGGTGTTGCCGACTTTCATCAGGCCCCTTCGCACGTTCGACTCCAAGCGGCCATGCAACTGCTGGCCCGACTGCATCGGGTGGCGGAACGTTATCGACCGACCGAAGCGGGGCGTGCCTGGTTTTCCGCCCTGCAGATGGGACCGTCACCCGCTGTTGAGCAACGGCTGGGAATTGTGCGGGAGTGGACGAACGATCGGTTGGAAACGGCCTCGCGCCAGATGCAGCAGGATGCGGACCCGGTGTTCAAAGTGGTCGCCGGCGACGTGATTGACCGTTTCCGTGCCGCGCGGGACGCTATCGCCAGGGATCTACACCGTCTGTCGGCGTCGCCTGTTCCGTTGCACGTGTGTCTGCGGGACATCTGGCATGACCATCTGTTATTCACCAGGGATGAGGTGACGGGACTGATCGATCTGGGGGCGGCTCGAACGGAAAATGTGGCGGCCGACTTGTCGCGCCTCTTGGGGAGTCTGATTGGTCCCTGGGGCGAACGCTGGGCGGCGGCTCTTGAGGTCTATACTCGGTTGCGACCGCTTTCCGAAACGGAGTGGCGTCTGGTGCAGGCCCTCCACGTCAGCGGAACCCATCTCAGCGGGATGGCGTGGATTCAACGCCGCATCAACGGAGAAGTCCCCGACGATGAATGTCCTCGCATTGTCGATCGAATGATGCAGCTCCAAAAGCAGTGGGAAGTGTGACGCCTCGCGATGGAACAAAGTTTCCTCCATGCTTGCAGCGGCACGCATTCAAGGCGACGATGTCAGGCAGGACGAAATTTCTGTAGCCAGGGAGAACGCGTGCAATGACCCGATGGAGATGTCTCTGGGGAATTCCGATCATCGTGATGATGGTCGCCGCCGACGCGCTTCCGGCCGGAGACCTGGAATCGCAGCCGGCGGGAAATTGGCATCAGTGGCGAGGGCCGCTCGCCAACGGATTCGCGCCCGGGGCCGATCCGCCGCTCACCTGGAGCGAAGAACAGAATATTCGCTGGAAGATCTCTATTTCCGGGCAGGGGAACTCGACGCCGATCGTCTGGCAGGACCGGTTGTTCGTGCTGACGACGGTCGACACGGGCCGAGTGGAGGGCTCGTTGCCCCAGCCTCAGGATCAGCCGGAGCGTCCGTTTGGAATCGTGTTTCCTAACACGTTTCACCGCTATGAGGTCATTTGTCTGGATCGCCAGACTGGCCGGGAGCTTTGGCGTCGTACGGCGGTGGAACGGGTTCCGCACGAAGGACATCACGGCGACAACTCATTCGCTTCATCCTCACCGACCACCGACGGCGAGCGGCTGTACGCCTGGTTTGGTTCGGCCGGATGTTACTGCTACGACCTCTCGGGCGAGTTGCTGTGGAGCAAGGATCTGGGCCAGGTCGAAACGCGGCGGAGTTTTGGTGAAGGGGCGTCTCCGGTCGTGCACGACGGTCGGCTGATTCTCGTCCGTGACCAGGAGGGGCCGTCTTCCATCGTCGTCCTCAACGCCCGCACAGGAGATGAATTGTGGCGTGCCGATCGCGACGAACCGACTGCGTGGGCCACGCCGTACGTTGTCGAACACGACGGGCGGACGCAGGTCATCACCAACGCGACCAATCGCTCACGCAGCTACGATCTCGAAAGCGGCGAGCTCCTGTGGGAATGCGGCGGGCAAGTGACCAACGTCATTCCGTCCCCGGTGGTCTTCAATGATCGTGCCCTGTGCATGAGCGGCTATCGCGGCAGCGCCCTGTTTGCAATCCCGCTCGACGCACGCGGGGATGTCACGGGAACTCAGACCGTCACCTGGTCGCTGGAGCGAGGCACGCCCTATGTTCCCTCGCCGCTGCTGTACGACGGGCGGCTCTACTTCAATCAGACGAATGAAGGAATCTTCTCCTGCGTCGATGCGGAAACGGGGCGGCAACTGATGGAGCGGACCCGTCTCCCGGGAATCCGCGCGCTGTATGCGTCACCGGTGGGGGCGGCGGGACGCATCTATCTCGTGGGACGCGACGGCACGTCACTGGTGTTGCAGGCGGGAACCGAACTCAACGTCATGGCCACCAACCGTCTGGATGATCGCTTTGACGCGTCGCCCGCGCTCGTGGGGAATGAGATCTTCCTGCGAGGAAAGCAGAACCTTTATTGCATCGGCCCGCAATAACACGGCGCCGACGCTCCTGTTTCAGTAAGCCTGACAGGAAGTCATGGATCAGGATTCTGCCGGGATCTCTCGACCTCGACATTCATCCGTTAGCTGACGAGTTGCGGAATGATCGAATTGCGGTTGATCGAATCACGCATCGATGGAGGAGCCTGTGATGGATGACGTCCGCCCGGCGAGGGGTTGCTGGAGGATCGCCCCAGTTGGTGGGGGTGTGCTGCTCGTGCTGTCGTTGCTGGGCGGGTCAGGAAGTTCACGATGGCTTGCTGCCCAGGAGCGTGCGGAGCCACGGTCGGACGTGCGGGGGTACGACGACCGCTTCACGCGTCCGCCGTTTGAGGCGCTTTCCCCAGCCGAGCAAAAGCTCGCGGAACAATCGATCGATCGCGGTTTGCGTTACCTGGCGGGGCGGCAGCGGGCCGATGGAGCATTTGAAGCCCGAGATTCGGGGCAACCGGGGATCACGTCGCTCGCTGTGATGGCGTTCTTTTCTCGCGGAGAAACACCTGGACAAGGACCGTACGGTGAACCGCTGCGTCGGGCCATCGACTTCGTCGTCCGCTGCCAGCGTAACGACGGTTTACTGTCTTTCGCCGCGCCGGAACCAAGCCACGTTCATGATGGAGCGTCGCACGCAGGGAATTACAATCATGCCATCGCCGGGCTGATGCTCTGTGAAGCGTACGGAATGTGCGGCGAGGAACAGGACGCACAGATTCGCACGGCCGTCGAGTCCGGACTGGTGTTTATGCGCCGGCAGCAACTCAAGCCGAAACGTCGGGCCGTCGATCACGGCGGAGTCCGGTACATTCATCCGCGAACGACAATCGACGCCGACCTGTCCGTCACCTCCTGGCAGATCATGTTCATGCGGTCCGCACTCAATGCAGGCTTCGAAGTGCCGCGGGAACACGTCGACGAAGCGGTCGCCTATGTGAAGCGCTGCTATGACGAACGGCAGCGGACATTTCTCTACGGCCACTCGCCGCAGGATGCCCAGCCGACGCGCGGCGTCGCCGGCGGGGGAATTGTCTGTCTGTCGCTCAGCGGGGAGCACGACAGTGAAATGGCCCGATCCGCCGGACGCTGGATCCTGCAGCAGTCGTTCGATCGCTACAACCAGGGGGCCGGCCCCTATCACTACGGCGCTTACTACTGCAGCCAGGGCATGTTTCAGCTCGGCGGCGAGTACTGGGACGAGTTCTACCCGCGTCTCGTGCAGGCACTGGCGCGATTTCAACGCAGCGACGGGTCGTGGGACGTCGAGAACGACTTCAACGGCAACACATTTGGCAACTGCTACACAACCGCTCTGTGTGTGCTCGCCCTGACGCCGCCGTATCAGCTGCTGCCGATCTATCAGCGCTGAACGCCACTACCGCCAGTGAGATCGAAGCCCGCGGGATACATATGCCGTCGCCACGTCGATGGAAACGGCAGTGAGGGCTGCGGCCGTTTTAGAGGTTGGCGCCCATGGGTTCGCTGGTTTGCAGCAGCACCATGTCTGCGTATTTGCCGCCGGCCGTCATCAAGGCGTCATGAGGACCGACCTCCACGATGCGGCCGCCCTCCAGGACAACGATTCGATCGGCACGGGTGACGGTACTCAGTCGATGAGCAATCACAAAGCACGTGCGGTTCCGCATCAATGCCTGCAGGCTCGCCTGAATCAGTCGTTCGCTTTCGGTGTCAAGATTGCTCGTCGCTTCGTCGAGAATCAGGATGCGTGGATCGGCCAGGACGGCGCGGGCGATGGCGATCCGCTGGCGTTGGCCGCCGCTCAGCTTGACTCCCCGCTCTCCGATGATCGAATCGAAGCCGTGCGGCAACTGGTCGATGAACTCGGCGGCGTTGGCGATATCCGCCGCGCGGCGAATCTCCTCGCGTGTTGCATGACGCCGTCCGTAGCCGATGTTCGCCGCCACGCTCCCGTCAAACAGAAACACGTCCTGCTCAACGATGCCGATCAGTCCCCGAAAGCACTCGACGTCGAAGTCCCGCAGGTCGCGTCCATCCAGCAGAATGCGGCCGCTTGTTGGATCGTAAAAACGTGCCGCCAGGTTACAGACGGTCGTCTTCCCTGCACCGCTCGGACCGACGAAGGCGATCGTTTCGCCCGGGTCAACGTCCAGAGAGAAGTCCTCCAAAGCGAACGTATCGGCCCCCGGATAACTGAAGCTGACGTTGTCGAACGTCACCCGGCCCGCGACGTCGGCCCGCGTGACGCGGACGGAATCGGGGGTAGGATCCATTTCCCGCGGCTCATCAAGCAGGTCGAGCACACGGTCGAGGGCGGACAGACTGCTTTGGAACTCCGTGGCGCTTTGCGCCAGTACGGCGATCGGTCCGAGCAGCATCAGCAGGTACATCAGGAACATTGTCAGATCGCCAAGTGTGAGTTGGCCCTGCATGACCTGCCAGCCGCCGTACAATAGCAGTCCCCCGCTGGCCAGCGGGATAATCGTTTCCCAAACAACCTCGACGACACGCGCCCACCACCAGGCGTAGAGCTGTTGACGTGCCAGCAGGTGATTGCCGCGCATCAGACGGTCCGTCTCCGATCGCTGGCGGCTGAAGGCCCGCACGACCCGCGTGCCTCCGAATGACTCGGTCGCGAGGGCGTCAATTTCTTCCCGCTGGGCGCGAATCCGTTTGTGCTGCGGGCGAATCCGGCTGATCCACGTGCGATGCGTCAGGTACACCAGGGGGACGAGCACCAGGGCGCCCAGCAGAAGGCGCCAGTCGACCCATGCCAGGACGCACAGGCTGCCGAGAAGTTGAATCACCGCCCGCCACGGGTTGTACAACATACCGAACACGAGGTCGCCCACCGCGTCCGTGTCCTGCCGCAGGATGCTGGTCGCGCCGCCCGCTTTGAGTTCCTGCACACGATGCAGCGGCAAACGCACCGCATGATCGAGCACCT
>JAHBXU010000148.1 GCA_019636315.1 Planctomycetaceae bacterium
GGGCGGTGATCGAGCACCCGGAATTCATGCCGGTGGAACTGAAAACTCGCCCCGATCTCACAAACGGGCATGACCGCGGCCGGATCTATCGCATTGTTCCCCACACACGCTCGCAATCGTCTGCGCCAACTCGTCCTCAAGGTGTGCCGGAGGATTCCACAAACGCAGAACTCGTGGGACAGCTGGCGTCACCCAATGCGTGGCATCGTGACACAGCCGCGCGGCTGCTGCTGGAGCGCCAGGACCACACGGCGGCGCCGTTGTTGGCTCGCACGGCCCGCTTTGGTTCGTCTGCCGCGACGCGAGTGTAGGCCCTGTGGCTCCTCGCTGGGCTGGATCGCCTGGGCCGCGACGAGATCGCGGCTTCCCTTCAGGATGAACATCCTCGTGTCCGCGAGCAGGCCCTCCTCCTGGCGGAGCAACGTTTTCCAATGGACGTGGAGTTTCGTGACCGCTGTGTCGAGTTGCTCGCCGAAAGCGACGCGCGGCTCGTTTTCCAGGCGGCGCTCAGCATGGGAGCGTTTCCGCTGAACGACGCGGCGATCGAAGGGCTGGCAAATGCGGTCGCGCGGAATCCGCAAGACCGTTGGCTGCGACCCGCCGCGGCATCCAGCATCGGCGAGCGCATGCCGGAACTTTTCAGCAGAATCTGGAAACGGTGGCTGTCGACAGCGCGATCTCCGGAAATTGTCGCATCGGACGTCGGTGCACAGGTGACCCTCGTTGAGCAGTACGCCGAACTTTGCGGAGCGCTTGCTTCGTCGGAGTTCTTTGCCGAGCAACTGGTCAACGACACGGCTTCCCCACCAGAAGGCGACATGGAAGTACTGACGCGGCAGCGGCTGGCGTTCGCATTGCTGCGTGGCGCCGTGCGCGGTTTGCGACGGGGCAGTCGGCACCAGGACTTGCTGTCCCACGCGGCCATTCGCCCGGTGGTTGCGGACGCACAGGGCATCGCACTCGACTCGGACAGAGCGGCAGCAATCCGCGTTGAAGCCGTGCACTTGCTGGGGGCCGCAACTGCGGAAGAAGCTCTGCCGTCACTCGCGGCTCTGGTGGGCGACAACATCGAACCGTCCATCATGTTGGCGGCGATCGAGGCGTTGGGAAATTATGGGGGGACACAACCTGCGGAGAGATTGCTCTGCGATTTCCGCCGCCGCACCCCCCGCACGAAGAGTGCCGTCCTGGCCACGTTCACGACGCCCGAGCGTTATCGTGTGCTCCTCAGCGAGATCGAAGCCGAGAGGATTTCCGCCCGAGACATTGATCCGGCGCTGGTCCAACGTCTGGCCCGGCTCACGGACCCGGAACTCAAGTCGAAAGCGGAGCAACTTTTCTCCTTTACTGACAATACCGATCGCCAGGCGATCGTGACGAATTATCGAGACGCCCTCACGATGCCGCACGATCTCGCGCGGGGCCGCGCGATATTCGAGAAGAACTGTGCGACATGCCATCGCGTGGGCGGCGTCGGCGTCAACGTCGGCGCCGACATTTCGGATACGCGAACTCAAACCCCTGAACAACTGCTGCTCAACATCCTCGATCCCAACCGGGCCGTCGATGGCAACTACTTCGGCTATCTGCTGGTCGACGCGGCAGGCCGGACGTACACCGGCATCGTCACCGCCGAAACAGCGACATCAGTCACGCTGCGCCAGCCAGAAGCCCGGGACGTGAGCATCCTGAGGCAGGACATTGAGGAGTTCTCATCGACCGGCCTGTCACTCATGCCGGTGGGACTGGAGAAGTCAATCGACCTGCAACAGATGGCCGACCTCATCGGGTTCCTCAAAAACTGGCGCTACGTCGACGGGCCGCCAGCGCTGGAAGCGAGCGGCGAACAGGGCCGTTGATTGAGCCCGCTGCCGTCGCCAGGCGGCCCGACCGGAAACCGTCGGGTCACGTCAGAGCCACGATGACGCACACTCGATAGGTGAAGGTGCTCAAAACCGTCGCGAGTCGACTGTGATTCGTTCTGTGCCTCCAACACCTCGTCTAACGCGGCTGGGCCGCGCTCGGCCCCACGCTCCCCGTTGGGTCGCGGCTAAACGCATTCCTGGTCGCTGTTAAGAACCGTCACTTTTCGTCGCTCTTGGCGTCGCCGCGGGCGAAGATGCTGGCGACGTATTGGAGGACGTCGGTGGCGGATTCGTCGTTGTAGCCGTAGTTGCGGATCAGGCGGCTTTTGACGATGTCGATTTTCTCCTGTGTGTCCTTGTCGACGACGTTCGAGACGAGGCTCGTGAGCTTGATCGTGTCCTTCTGGTCCTCGAAGAGTTTCATTTCGAGGGCCTTCTGGAGCCGCTCATTGGTGCGGTAGTTGAACGTCTTGCCGTCGATGGCCAGCGCGCCAATGTAGTTCATGATCTCGCGACGGAAATCGTCCTTGCGGCTGTCGGGGATGTCAATCTTCTCTTCGATCGACCGCATCAGCCGCTCGTCCGGTTCCTCGTCCTGACCGGTGAACTTGTTCTTGACCTTCTCGCGTTGGGTGTAGGCCTTGACGTTGTCGATGTAGTTGCCGCACAGCCGCGTGAGGGCGTCCTCGTCGGCCGCGATGGCCCGCTGGACTTCGTTCTTGACGATGTCGGTGTACTCCTCCTTCACCATCGAGATGAACTGGCGGTAGTGCTCGCGCTCTTCTTCGCTGCCGATGAGCGAGTGGTGCTTGAGCCCGGCCTCCAGCTCGTTAAGGACCATGAACGGGTTGAGGCTCGTCGCGTCGGTGTTGACGACGAGGGCGTTGGAGATTTTGTCCTGCACGTAGCGGGGGGAAATCCCATCGAGCCCCTCGTGCCGCGCTTCCTTGCGAAGCTGCTTGACGTTTTCGGCGGTGAAGCCGGGGAGGCTCTTGCCGTTATAGAGCTTCATCTTTTGCAGCAATGTGAGGCCGTGGTGCTTGGGTTGTTCGAGCCTTGTCAGCAGCGCCCACATGGCGGCAACCTCCAGCGTGTGCGGGGCGATGTGCTTGCCGCGGACGCGCTCGGGGTTGTAATCCTTTTCGTAGATCTTGATTTCCTCGTTGAGGACCGTGACGTACGGAACGTCGATTTTGATGGTCCGGTCGCGGAGCGCCTCCATGAACTCATTGGACTGGAGTTTGCGGTACTCCGGTTCGTTGGTATGACCGATGATGACGGTGTCGATGTCGGTCTGGGCGAATTTCTTCGGCTTGATCTTCTTCTCCTGCGACGCGCCGAGGAGATCATACAGAAAGGCCACGTCGAGCTTGAGCACTTCGATGAACTCGATGAGTCCCCGGTTGGCGACGTTGAACTCGCCGTCGAAGTTGAACGCCCGCGGGTCACTTTCCGCCCCGTACTCGGCGATCTTGCGATAGTTGATATCGCCGGTCAGTTCGGTCGAGTCCTGGTTTTTCTCGTCTTTGGGCTGGAACGTGCCGATGCCGATGCGGTCCTGTTCGGAGAGGAACAGCCGCTTGACGACGACCGATTCGAGCACTTTGGTCCAGTCGCCGTCGCATTTTTCGAGCCGGTCCTGGAAGTACCAGCGGGAGAACGGGCAGACGTCGCCTTCGATCTCGACCTGGTAATGGTGCTCGCCGCGGCCCGCGTTGAGAAACGTGACGAACTCGGGACGATGGGACGGGGGAATGAGCTGCAGCGGTTCGCTGTTCATCGGATCCCAGACGATGGATCCGTCGTCTTCCTTCCAGCCGAAGGTGTACAGCGCGCCTTCGGCCGTGCGGCTGTAGCGTTCGACGCCCCGTTTGAGCAGCCGCGCGATGGTGGACTTCGAGCTGCCGACCGGCCCGTGCAGCAGCAGGACCCGTCGCTCGGTGCCGTACTTGAGTGCGGCCGATTTGAAGACGTTGACAAGTTCCATAAGCGGGCGCGTGAGACCGAAAATCGCGTCCTCGCCGGCGCCGTGCGGATCGTCAAAGAACCGATAGCGAATCAGCTCCTTGCTGCCGTCGACCGGGTACGTCCCTTCGGCCATGATCATGTCGTACAGCCGCTGATAGGCGGTGCGCGCGACCCGGGGATCGGTCCGGACGATGTCCAGATACTCAGCGAACGTTCCGTGCCAATGCTCCTGACGGAACTGCTCGGGACGCTGCCGTTGCGAGATTTGTTCCAGCAATGCCTGTCCGTTCGCCATGGAGGAATCCTCTCGACCCGACTCATGTGGGCTCCTCCCGAACTGACGGCGATTGTTTCAGTACCTGTCCTCAGACTTCAAAGTCGCCACGAGATCTTGGCTTGGCGGAAGGGAACGCGGTCCGTCCGCGCAGCAAGAACCCCAGGAGGCCCCAGCGAGCTAACACAGCAGGTGGAAGGCGGAATGGAGTGGCGACCGTCCATGGTCAGGCACCGAATTGCCAAACAGCGGAAGGATTGGATCCGAGGGCGTCGGGTATGCCATCGGTCGTACAACGCCGGCGCGGTCCGTAGTGCCGACGAAGTTCTGTATTTGGAGCCAAATTATCCGCACCCAATCTCAATCCGGCAAGCCCAATGTCTGGGCAGGCGACTGCAATCATTGCGGATCGGACCTTTCGCAACGCGATCTGGAACACCCAGCTCGCGCGACCATGCTGCGACTACGTCAAGCGCCGCCGTTGTTCCGGATCGGTTGCAGGCCGCGGCCGAAACCCGCAGCGGCGTCCCATGTCCGTTGCTGAGTTGTTGAGCAGAGGGGACCATCTTCTCGACAGTGCGGTTCCCACGTTCGGTTCAAATCACGATCAAATCAGTTCCTGTTTTATCAACCGGCATGCGTCGACCGATGCCGCAACCAACTTTGGTGCAAAGAGTTACCCCTTCAGGCACCCTGCGGCAGGAATGCCGTCGTCGTGGCGTGAGCCCCCGAGTTTCTCAGAGCCGAGCGCACTGGGCACCAGAGTTGCATTCTTTGTGCCTTTCCGCCAATCTGATTTCCACTCACATCGAATGGCAGCCTGTTGCGATCGCTGCTCCTGGCGGATCGTTGGGGAATTCGGTGTGGTTACAATTGACGCATGGCGCGCTGTTGCATGAGGCCGCCAGAAGTTCCGCCTGGGACTGACCATGGCATTGAGCCAATACCAACAGCAGGGCACCTACGACGAGACCTTTGACGGGAGCGGGTTGCCGCGTCCCGGTTGTGCCGCGCTCGTAGGGCGACTGCAAACGCTTTCCGACGACGAACTGATCCGCTATCAGAAAGCGGCTGATGCGGCGATGTTCCAGATGGGCATCACGTTTCAGGTCTATGGCGACGATCAGGCGAGCGAACGGATCTTTCCGTTCGACGTCCTGCCGCGCCTGATTCGTTTCGATGAATGGCGGCATATCGAATCCGGACTGCGGCAGCGGATCCGCGCGCTGAATCTGTTCATCGACGACATCTATAACGAGCAGCGCGTCATCAATGCGGGCGTCGTTCCCGGTGAGCTGATCGCGTCGGCAACCAGCTATCGTGAACAGTGCCGCGGACTCAAGCCCCCGAAGGGCATCTGGTGCCATATCACGGGGACCGACCTGGTCCGGGACAAGGACGGCACCGTCTACGTCCTCGAAGATAACCTCCGTGTGCCGTCTGGAGTCTCCTACGTCATTGAGAACCGGGCGGTGATGAAGCGGACGTTTCCGCAGATTTTCGAGGGATTCCAGATTGCGTCCGTCGAGGATTATCCGGAACGTCTTCTGGAGACGCTGCAATTCGCCGCTCCAGAAGGAGTGAGCGACCCGACAATCGTTGTGCTGACACCCGGGATTTACAACTCGGCCTATTTCGAACATTCGTTTCTGGCGCACGAAATGGGGGTCGAGCTTGTCCAGGGGTCGGATCTCGTCATCCGCAACCGGACTTGCTTCATGCGGACGACCCGCGGGCTGAAACGCGTGGACGTCATTTACCGCAGAATCGACGACGATTTTCTGGACCCACAGTCATTTCGTCCCGACTCGCTACTCGGCGTGCCCGGGCTGATGGACGCGTATCGGGCGGGAAACGTCACGCTCGCGAATGCGCCGGGCGGAGGTATCGCGGACGACAAAGCTGTTTACAACTACGTCCCACAGATCATCCGTTTCTACCTGGACGAAGAGCCCATCCTTCCCAACGTCCCGACGTACCTGTGTCACGATCCGGAGCAATGTGAGTACGTCCTGGCGCATCTGGACGAGATGGTCGTCAAACCGACGAACGAGTCCGGTGGGTACGGACTGCTGATCGGTCCGCACGCGACCGCCGAGCAAATAGCCGCCTGTCGCAAACAAGTGCAGCGCGACCCGCGGAACTTCATCGCGCAGCCCATGTTGACGCTTTCGACAGTGCCCACGCTGTTCGATAAGTCCGTCGAGCCGCGGCACGTCGACCTGCGACCGTTCATCCTCCACGGGGAACGAACGTGGGTGCTTCCCGGCGGCCTGACCCGCGTCGCCCTCCGCAAGGGCTCCATTGTCGTCAACTCCTCGCAAGGGGGGGGCAGCAAGGACACCTGGGTGCTGGCCGCCGATCACCAGGTCAACGTGGGGGGGGAGTGAATCGCGAAGAGGGAACCGCGAACAAGGAGCAACGGGAACGTCTTCAGGTTCGAGACACTTCAGGAAACCACAGCCCGCTATCTGCTTTCACGATCTTGTTCCAATGCTCGCTCTTCGCCACACGCGGCCCCCTGATGGTTATTCCTCGATCGCTGTTCGCTGTCCTCTGCTTGCTGTTCCCTATTCCCGATTCGCGAAACCATGCTGAGCCGCGTCGCTGAGAGTGCGTTCTGGATGACCCGCTACATCGAGCGGGCGGAGAACATTGCGCGGTTTATCGACGTCAACCAGCATCTGGCGCTCGACGATTTCGCTGCCGGCCAGTGGGCGCCGCTGGTGGCGATCACCGGCGATCTGGCGGAGTTTGAAGCACGCTACGAGACAGCGTCGCGCGACAGCGTGCTGCAATTGCTCACCATTGATGCACAGTACGGCAACTCGATCCTCTCCTGCGTCCGCCGTGCCCGCGAGAACGCCCGCACAATCCGCGAAGTGATCAGCGTCGACATGTGGGAGGAGATCAACCAGTTCTATCACTTTGTCGAACGCTGGGCCAAAGAGCCCACCATGCTGCTCAATCCGCATGCCTTCTTAGCGCACGTCCGTCGGGCGAGCAACACGATCGAGGGAATCACCAACGGCACAATGTCACATGACGAAGCGTGGAACTTCGTGCAGTTGGCGCGGATGCTCGAACGTGCCGACAAGACGTCCCGCATCCTGGATGTCAAGTACTTCATACTCCTCCCCACGGTGCATGACGTCGGCACACCCATCGACACGATCCAATGGTCCGCCCTGCTGAAATCCGCCAGTGCGCTGCACATGTACCGCCGCCGCCACGGCCGGATCAGTCCGGAAGCCGTCGCGGAGTTTCTGCTGCTTGACCGCTACTTCCCGCGATCGGTCCATTTCTGTCTGTTGCGCGCCGAACAGGCCCTGCGCGAAGTCAGCGGCTCGTCGCGTGAAGCATTCACCAACCGGGCGGAGCAGCTCCTGGGGCGACTCCGCTCAGAGCTCGACTATCTCAGGGTTCAAGAAGTCTTCGAGCGCGGGATGCACGAGTTCATCGACAATCTGCAGTCGCGATTGAATCAGATCGGCGAAGCGATTCATCAGTCGTACTTCGTCGGCGCGCCCGAACCGATGCCGTTCACGCAAAGTCAGCATCAGTAGTTGTCCGCAGCAGCCGGGGCCGACGCCAACGGCGTCCGGTCCAGCAGCTTCTCGAATCGCCGCGTGAGCGGGAACTCGATCCGATTTCCGTTGGCCATTTCTTCCTGTTGCGCGTCGACCGACTCGCAGATCGCCGGCAGATCGAACGCACCAGTGGCCTGGACGAGTTCCACCAGCCGCGTCTCGCCATGGCGTTCCTGCCTCATCTGTCCCGAGAGCATTGCCGAAATCGCCGTCGGCAGACAGGGGGAGTCCGCGAGCTGCGGGTGCGTCACCACGTCCGGAATGCGATGATGGTAGAACACGCAACACGTCAATTCGTCCGGCAGATGCCAGTGATGCGAGACATGGGCTGCGGCGATCGCATGGTCCCAGCCGAAGATCCGCCGTTCGTATTCGCACAGATGCATCGGCTCATTGCGGGACAATCGCAGATACTCGTAATACTCGTCGGGAAAGACGGAGGTCAGCACCGGCAACAGAAAATCCTGCAGCAGC
>JAHBXU010000149.1 GCA_019636315.1 Planctomycetaceae bacterium
CGCAAACGACCATCGTGCCGTCGTCGAGATAGCCCACGCCCTGGCCGGGGGACTCGCCCTCTTTAATCAATTTGATCCCGACATGCTCGCCGGGGATATAGCGCGGCTTGAGCGCATTGGCCACGTCGTTGAGGTTCACCACCTCGACCCCCTGCACACTCGCGACCTTGTTCAAGTTGAAGTCGTTGGTGAGCACGCGGCCGTTGAGCAACTTGGCCATTTCCACGATGCGTTGATCGACCGACCGTCCCTTACCAGGCCCGGAATCGCCGTCATGGACGTGAATATCGACCTTGGGATCCTGCTGAAGGGCGCGGAGCACGTCCAATCCGCGACGGCCGCGGCTGCGCCGCAGCTTGTCATGGCTGTCGGCGATATCCTGAACTTCCTGGATCACGAACTTGGGCACGACCATCTGCACGTCGAGGATGCGCGTCTCCACGACGTCCGCGATGCGACCGTCGATCAGCGCGCTGCTGTCGACCACGAGCGGACGGCCTCCCTTAAGATCGCGGGAAAACTCCACATAGGGAATCACGAAGCGGAAGTCGTCCTTCGTCTGAAGCAGAAACGAGATGCACAGGTAAGGCAGAATCAACAGGCTCAGCATGATGGCCCCGGCCCGATACTGCTCGCCCTGGGAGCCGACCAGCTCCTGCATCTCGAAGAGCGGGTTGAGCGCCTGCGTCAACAAATAGCTCAACAGAACCCCAATCAGCAGTCCGAAATAAACGGCGGAGACCATTTCAATCCGCTTTTTCCGGACCAGCAGGTCGACCACAACGACAGATTGCGAGATGGCCATCAGCAGGATGAAGGACGTCACCGGGTTTTCGCGCACCACGCTGGGCGCTTCGGCGTTCGTCTGCAGAGTGAACGTCGCGATGGCACCCGCGCAAACCAACAAGTACGCGACGCGGATGATGAGGAGAAGCATAGGTCGATCGCCAAATTCATTCCCGGAAGGATCACACAGCCCGCACGTTCCCCGGCGCTGCACGATCTGGCTCGGGAGAGCGACAGCTCGCGGAGACACCGGTCACACGTCGACAGCAAGGCTACTCAGGTCAACTGCCGTACCTCGGGTCTTGAACGCTAGTCAAGAAGTTGTCGCCTCAGGGTGGGGATATCGAATCGATGAGGCGAGCGTAATCGGGGAGGATTTCGTGCCGTTCATCTTACGGCGAAAGGACCGGGATTTCCAGTCCCCTTTTGATGAGGTGAAGGATGCACTTCGACACATCCTGACGACACTCGGAGCCACCGCTCTCTGCCGTCCCGGCTGGAAAACCTGTACTCCTGAAGGGCTCCAGCCCCTCGTTCTGTTGAGAGAAAGGACACGCTTTGCGGAAGGCCGCGGCATGTCATCGACCGTCCTCACGCGGTCAGGAAACCGGGTGACTGTCATGGAACCGCTGCGCATCAATCGCATGTCTGCCCGGTCGTTTGGTGCGTTGACGAAATTATCGCCACAGCCTCTTAAGTCCCGACAGCAATTGGTTGCCGTCAATCGGGGACGGTTCAAGTGTCAGTGACTGCGCGCGGACGTGCTTCGATTCCTTCCGCCTGCGTCCCTCATCTCATGGACATCCCTGGAACGCCAGCACACAGTCCACTCGCGTGCGAGCCGCAATTTCGCGGCAGTTTGCTCTCCCTGAGCATCATGGTGCTCCGCTCGATCCAGCCGTCGTTCGCCGGGCCCGTCGCCAATTCGTGAGTGGACGCGACGACCAGAGAAGTTGCGCAACCGCTCCGGGTTGGAGCAGCGACATCGCCGGTCGATGTCTGCCCGAGCGAGACCGGCTATTCGTTAGCATCGACATCATCAGAACTTATGTTTGTCAAGTCAGCGTTGACGTCAGCAGCGGCAGTGGTAACATGCACAGGTCTGCGATCGGGTTTGAATTCGGTTGTTTCAAACATCGCTGACGAGTCTCTCTCTTTCAGGAATAGGACTGATGGCAGAAGGTACGATCAAGCGGCTGACTGACAAGGGTTTCGGTTTCATTGATACCGGAACGCCGACCGACATGTTTTTCCACATGTCGAACCTCGAGGGGGTCCGGTACGAGGACCTGCGGGAAGGGCAACGAGTTTCGTACACGCCCGGTCACGGCCCGAAAGGACCGCGTGCGGAGAACGTCAAGCCGCTTTAGGTCGACGTTGGCATCATTTCATCTCACGGAAGCCGGCGAATCGTTCGCCGGCTTCTTGCATTGGCAGACCCGCGACAACAACATTCTGCTCGACAGACTCTGCGCGACTTGCAGAACTCGCCCGGCTCTGAGAGGTTGGACGCTCCGAGCCGATGTCTGGCCGGTCAACCGTTATCTCCAGGGAGCCGCAATATGCTGCGAACCGCCAGCCTCTGCCTGCTGATCATTGGACTGGGAGCCTCGATGCCTGTCATTCTGCGTGCCGACGATGCCTCGGGGGGCCGCACGCTCAGGGCGGGAATGATTGGACTGGACACGTCGCATGTGATCGCGTTTGCGAAGATCTTCAACGCCGATCCCCCGGCCGCAGACGTCGCAGGAATCCGCATCGTTGCGGGATATCCCGGCGGGACGGACATCCCCGCCAGCCGCGATCGCGTCGAAGGCTTCACCAGGCAGCTTAGCGAAATGGGGCTCGAGATTGTCGAGACGATTCCCGAGCTTCTGGAGCGGGTTGATGTCGTCCTCCTGGAAAGCGTCGATGGCCGGATTCACCTGGAGGAAGCGCGGCCCGTCATCGCCGCCGGCAAGCCTTTATTCATTGATAAACCGGCCGCCGGATCACTGGTCGAGGCGATCATGATTTATGAGCTGGCCGAGCGAGCGGGAGTTCCCTGCTTCTCCAGCTCGTCGATTCGCTTTGGCCATGACTTGTTGGCCGCCCGTCAGAACGACAAGCTGGGCCCGGTCGCCGGGTGCGACGCCTACGGCCCCTGTACTTATCAGGAGGGACAGCCTGATCTGTTCTTCTACGGAATCCACGGCGTCGAAGGATTGTTCACCGTTATGGGGACCGGCTGTCAGTCCGTCACGCGCACGCACACGGAGGACACGGACCTGGTCGTCGGCGTCTGGGACGGCGGACGCATCGGAACGTATCGTGGACTTCGCAACAATGCGACGGGTTTTGGTTTCACGATCTTCGGGAAGAAGTCGATTGCCCAGGCAGAGCGGGGCGAATATCAGCAGTTGTGCCGCGAAATCGCCCAGTTCTTCAAAACAGGGACGCCGCCCGTCCCAGCCGCCGAGACGCTCGAGATCTTCGCCTTTATGGAGGCGGCTGATCACAGTCGCAATCAAGGGGGGATCGCGGTGTCGATTCCCGAACTTCTGAAGCAATCGCGATCGGAAGCGTTGCGACGACTCGGATCGAGCGAGTAACGGCCGGCGAATTCTCATGATCTGATGTCTTCGCGAACTCTGATCGAGCGGATGGCGCTGAAAGAGTCGTCGATTCGGGAATCTTGAGGCTCATGCCCGCCAACCTTACACCCCAGTATCACAAGGCGGAGGACGCCTATCGGCGAGCGCAGACGGCCGAGGAACGGGTCACCTGTCTGGAGGAGATGCTGCGTCTGATCCCCAAGCATAAGGGGACGACGCACCTGCAGGCCGATCTCAAAACGCGGCTCAAAGAGACACGGGCCGAAGTGGAGACGGAGAAATCGGCCGGCAAAAGCACGCGGAGCTTTCGCATTCCGCGGCAGGGCGCCGGGACGGTGATTGTCATCGGCGCCCCGAATGCCGGCAAGAGCCGCGTTCTGAAGGAACTCACCAACGCCGTGCCCGAAGTCGCCGAGTATCCTTTCACGACGCGCGAGCCGCTGCCGGGAATGATGCCCTGGGAAGACATCAAGATCCAACTGATCGACACGCCGCCGATCACGGAGTCGCACATCGAACCGTATGTCGTCGGTTTCGTGCGGTCGGCCGACCTCGTTCTCCTCTGTTTTGACGGCGGTTCCGACGACGCTCCGGAGCAGACGGCAGAGGTGATCGCGCAGTTCGAGACCCGCAAGACGCGGCTGTCTCGCTGGTCCGGTTTCGACGAGGAAGACTACTCCATTGTGCATGTGAAAACGCTGCTGCTCGTCACGCGGGGAGATGACGCCGATGCTTCGGAACGGCTGGCGTTCTTCCATGATATTCGTCCAGATGTCGATCTGACTGTCCTGCAGATTGAACTCACGCGAACCGATTCGATCGACGAATTGAGGAACGGCGTCTTCGAGGCATTGGGCGTCATTCGCGTCTATACAAAGAAGCCGGGAAAGCCGGCGACTTACGACGACCCCTACACCCTGCCGCGCGGCGGGACGGTGGAGGACCTTGCGGTGAAGGTGCACCGTGATCTGGCCGAGACGCTCAAGCATGCCAAGGTCTGGGGCCAGGCGGTGCAGGACGGCCAAACCGTCGGCCGCGAGCACGTTCTGGCCGACCGCGACCTCGTCGAGATTCATGCCTGAGGGTGAGGAGTCAGCGCTTGCCGCGGACCCAATCCTCATATTCGAGCACACAGTCATCAGGACTCACGAACTTCTTCCACACCAGTCGTCCGCGGAAGCCGTATTCCTGTCCGAGTTCGACGCGGTGAATCACGTACTGAAAGTCCCAGGCCGGCCGCTTTCGTTGCTCGTCCACTTTGAACTTGAACAGGCTGAACCGCATCTCGTCGACCTCCGTACAGGTTCGGTCGAACATCAGGATCAGCGTCATGTCGTTCGCGGCTCGTCCGTAGTAGAACGGCTGCGTGAATCGCGGCCAGTCGTAGCTCCATGTGTTGAGCCGGAACGTGACATCGTCGTCGCAAGTCAGTGATGCAGCATGCACGTGCCGATATGTCCCTCCGCGGTTCCAGTCCGGATGGCCCGCGGGAGCGTCTCCTGCAATCCAGGATTCGCCCTGTCCGGGCGCGGCGATGCCTCGGAACTGCAGCGGGACGTCATCCACTTCGTTCATATAGTTGGCGAAGAAAAAGGTCGCCCAACCGCGCTCACCAAAGAGCGCTGCCTCCTGAGGAGAACATCGGAAATCGAAGTCGATGTAATGAGGGTCCACAATGGAGTACGTCAACGTGCTCGCAACGTTCCACGGTTCGTCCTCCGCGCGGCGAACGAGCCGCACCGTCCGGTCGTTCACCTGGTGCAGCGTGTAGGTTCCTTGCCTCGGGGTGAACTTGTTGTGCGGGCTTTCGTGTCCGGAAATGATGTGTTCGTAGTTCAAGCCGGCCGAGGAGCCTTTTCCTTCGGGGTCGTAGGCGTCATATCCCGGCGCGTGTTTGACGTTGAACAGTGAATCAATCCCGCTGAGGACTGCGGGCGATTGAGTGTTGTCGCGAAACAGGACGGATAACTCGCCCGCATTGATTTCGATGGTTCCGACGGCGGGTCCCGCTTCGTCATTCGCTGCGGACCAAGCTCCGCTCCAGACGACGACCGCCGCCAATAGAATGGCGCCCGGCCGATTGCCTGAGGTGTTCCTCGATGCTGCAGTTGCAGTTCCCACGCTCACGTCCTGATTGGGAGACGGCACGTCAGGCCGCTCGCTGACGCTTGCGGCTCTGAAGTCCTGTACGCTGTTCGCTCACACCACATCGGGCACGACAAACGGCTTGCGGTAGTCGCGCGTGAGGAGCGTATTCGCGTCGTTGCTCGTGAATCGTTCCGATTGGGGATCGAACTCCAACTGGCGGCTGAGCGTATATTCGAGTTCGCGCGGATCGGCCCCAACGGCGGCGAGGTTCCGTTCCACCATGGCAAAGCTCTCCAAGACCTGCGGATTGTCTCCCGATCGACTTTTGACGGTGGAGAGATCGGCCGGTTCGCCGACTCGGTAGGCGATATTGGCCAGATGGCACAGCGCGCTGGAAGCATGTCCGATCGCCGCCGGGGCATTGTTGAGTTCGGGCCTGCGATGCCGGACGGCCGTCATGAAGCTGCCGAACGGTCCTCCTTCCGTCACCTGCCGCGCGTTGGACGGCTGCAGAGGCACGGCGTCTCCTCCGTCGAGAGGATAGAACTTGCCGCGGTGAATTTTGCCTTCGGTCGTATAGAACTCATTGGTGACGATCTGCTCGATTCCCGAGTCCTTGCCGACAAGTCCTCGCGTCTCGAAGAGCAGAATCGCATCGCCGTACTCGAAGACGGTGACCTGCGTATTGGGAGTTTGCCCCTGATCCTTCTCGCCAAAGCGACCGCCGACGCTCCAGACGCGGGTCGGCAGCGTTCCGTCGGCCAGTCCCCACAGGGCGATATCCATCTGATGGACCCCCTGGTTGCCCGTGTCGCCGTTGCCGAAATCCCAGAACCAGTGCCAGTTGTAGTGGACCAGATTCTCGTGGAACGGCTGCTCCGGTGCGGGGCCGAGCCACAGATTAAAATCGACTTCGGGCGGCGGAGTCGTGACGGGCTTGAAGCCGATGCTCCATCGTGGCTTGCAGCAGTAACCCTTGGAAACGAGAAGCTGGCCGTACTTGCCCGATTGAACGGCCGAGACCTCGTCCGCCTGCTTCTGGCTGGAGCGGCTCTGTGTTCCGTGCATCACGACTCGGTCGTACTTGTGCGCGGCTTCAACCAGTTTGCGGCCCTCGTAGATATTGTGGCTGAGGGGCTTTTCGACGTACACATCCTTGCCGGCCTGGCAGGCCCAGATCGAGATCAAGGAATGCGTGTGATTGCACGTGGCGATCGAAATCGTGTCGAGGTTCGGATCGTCGAGCGCTTTGCGGACATCCTGCACGCACGTCGGCCGCACGCCCCACTTCTCCTCGACGATTTTCGCCTTGGAGTCAAACACCCGCGTGTCGACGTCGATCAGATACGTCAGGTCGACGCCATCGACTTTCGACAGTTCCGACAGGTGCCCGCTGCCGCGACCGTTGACGCCGACGACTCCGTGTCGAATACGGTCGTTGGCCCCCAGCACTTTCCCCGACGCCTTGGTCCCCGCGATGGTGAACGGTGCAAAAACCGTACTCGCCGCGGCGGCTTTGACGAATTGACGACGTGTGAGTTTCGACATATCGGAGACCCTTTCGCTGTTTGACAGAATGTGCTTTTCACCGCGGAGAGCGTCGCTCACCATCGGCCCACCCCATTCCCAAGCCGACGGCTCGGCCGTCGAACCTCGGTGCTCATCACCCGATCGCGAGGCCGCTCGTCATTGGTTATTGGATTGACCGACTCCGACGGCCGAGCCGCCGGCTTGGGGACTGAGGAACAATAATCCCGTTCACAAAGTTGCCGTCGAACAATCACCGACATTCAGGGACGAGAATTCTCCAGTGGGATGATTCACGAGATTCGCGTTCAACGTCCATTCTCTCCGTGCTTCAGCGACTCCGTGGTGAATTCCCACTTTACACAGTCGAATCAGGCGATGACTTCGTGAATCGGGTGGCCAAACTCCTTCTCCAGCCGCTTGCGGCCGGGGAGTGCGAGTTGGCGGGGATCGAGGCCCAGTTGATGCATCAGCGTGGCGTGGATGTCGGTGACGTAGTGGCGGTTTTCGACAGCGTGAAAGCCAATCTCGTCGGTGTTGCCGTGGGTCATCCCGCCTTTGATGCCGCCCCCCGCCATCCAGACAGTAAAGCCATAAGGGTGATGGTCTCGACCGTCCGAGTGCTGTGAGCCGGGTGTGCGGCCGAACTCGGTCGCCCAGACGACGAGCGTTTCATCGAGCAGGCCGCGTTGCTTGAGATCCTTGAGGAGCGCTCCGATGGGTTGATCCACCTGCTTGCAGAGCCGCTCGTGTCCCTTCTTGAGGCCGCTGTGAGCGTCCCATTGACCAGCGCCTCCGTTGCTGCCGTGATAAACTTGAACGAACCGCACGCCGCGCTCGACAAGCCGGCGCGCGGCGAGCATCTGCTGGCCGAAGTCCTTGGTGTCGTCCTGATGCAGTCCGTACATCGCATGGGTGTCGGCCGTCTCGTCCTCGAAGCGGACCACCTCCGGGACGGCCATCTGCATGCGGAATGCCAGTTCGTAAGAGCGAATCCGCGCCCGAACCGCATCGTCATCCGGAAAGCGGTCGGCCGTCATGCCGTTGAGCTTACGCAGCAGATCGAATTCACCTGCCTGTTCTTCCCGGTACACACCTTTCGCCGGCTTGGCGTACGGCAATGGGTCGACGGGGTCAATTTTGAGCGGGATGCCGTCGTAGCGCGGGC
>JAHBXU010000015.1 GCA_019636315.1 Planctomycetaceae bacterium
GTGTGATGGACGTCGGCTCTCGGTGACGCATACCAGCTCAGGGCTCCACCGAACTGGCCCGGAATCAGCGAGAAAATGTGCGGCTCCTCTTCGAGCCTGTCGACCCCGGCCGGGTTTAACTCGAGCTCCCAGCTCCCCGGGTCGTCATGCCCATTCGTCCCGATCGATTTGGGCACGTTGTAGTGATACAGTTTCCCCACCCGCGCGGCGAAGTAACCGGCATTGCGAAACGTCTGCGGCATGCTCTGTTGAGACGGTATCGTCTGTCGAAAGATCTGCGAGTTCGCCAGAATGCCCGTACTGTTCGGATAAAGACCGGTGAGCAACGAATTGCGGCTCGGCCCGCAAAGGGGAAACGCACAGTACGCATGATCGAACCGCATGCCGCGTGCCGCCAATCGGTCGAGGTGCGGTGTTTTCGCCAGCGGGTCGCCGTAACAACCCAGCATATTGTTGAGATCGTCGGAGACGATGAACAACACATTCGGCTGCTTCGCTTCGACGGTTGGTGACAGGCCGGCGCCGGTGCAGAAGAAGAGGAATACGAGCGCGCATCGTCGTTTCATAGCAACTGACCTTGTTCCTCGTGTTAAGGGCCTGCGAATGGGTGACTTGATTGACGCTGCTGTTTTCCGCCTTAACAGTCCGCTGAAAACCGACTGACCGTCACCCGAAGCGTCCGGAGGGCACCTGGTCGAAGACCATATTTGACCACTGACGCATCCGGCTTATGCGATGGGTTACGATTTTCAAAGATCAGTGACAGGCAGAGAAGACGCGTCCCGTCATTCCTCACTGACGCTTCGGGTTAAGGCATGCTTCCCTTTTCAATGGATCGCGAGGCCGCTCCCCAGCGGAGCGCCGGTCCGCCATTTCCGCGCCCCGCCTTGCCGGCGCCGGTGTGTCAGAACTCAATGATCTCAACACCGTCCGACATGTCGCCCAGCCAGTTATAGAGCCCGCGGTTCTCTTCCTCCCAGCCCCAGGCAATGTTTTCGCTGATGAACCTGACGGCCCCGTCGGCGATGAGAAATTGCGAGCCGCCCGCATGCTGGCTGCCAAACGCCTGAATGGGACTGGGAGCGATGCCGCTGCCGGCCGCACCGTCGTTCATGCGGAACCGCGTGTTGGCCTGAATGGCCCAGCGATTCGTGAGATTCTCGACATCAAGCTCAACGCCGCTCCAGATCGCCGCGAACTGTTCGGGCGTCGCACGTTCTCCGACGAGGAAAGTGCAACTGCTGCCATCCTGCAGGTCGGTAATGGCGACGATGCTGTTCTCATAGAAGGGGCCCGTGTCTTCTTCGTTTCCGTTGTTCGCAACATAGTTTGACCGCGCGATGAGGACTTCTTCGCCCGGCAACATGGTGCGAAAGGGGCGCTTGTCGTTGAGTTCACGGGCCGGGTCCGTCGGGCAGACAAAGACCGGGAGCGGTGTCCTGAACAGCGGCAGGAGCGCGGAATCCTGGAAAATCTGCTTGGGTCTGTTTCGCTCGGTCGCCAGTTGGCTCCACAGATTCTCCTGTTCCAACTGAGGCAGGATCGACACGGACCAGACCCAGGACGAATCAATGAAGAGAGGATTCTGCGTGGCGTTGTAGGCTCGTTTATCATTCGCCAGCGCAAAGGGAAACGTATTATGGACATCGTGGTAATTGTGGAGCGCCAGTCCGATTTGCTTCAGATTGTTCCGGCATTGAGTGAGCCGCGCGGCTTCCCGGATCCGCTGCACGGCCGGCAGCAGCAGGGCGATCAGCACGGCGATCACGGCGATCACCACAAGCAATTCAATCAGCGTGAACCCCCGCCGTAGCGACGTGTGTCTGACCATAGCGTCACTCCTGGTCGCAGCGACCGACTTATCCAACGTAGACGAGGAACATGAATCCGGATGGGTCCCCACAACCAGCCGTGAATGGAAACCCGTTCCACCCCGACGTTCTGAGGGCCATTCTGGCGAACTCAGAATACCAAGGTTGTCAGGAAAATTCCGGTGCGCTGGCCCCTCGGAGACCGATGCAATCGCTGTGGACAGAAACTGCCCGATCGGCGATCATCCCGCCAAAACGGCCACCTGTGTCGGGCGCCATCGGTGAGACACGATGTCGACATGTGATCACTTACGAGAGACTCCCCTGGCCAACGCTCCACCGTCGGGCCTTCCTTTGCGGATTGTCCAGGTGATGGCGAGTGGGCCCGGGTCCGGCGGAATCGAGAAACATTTCTTCGATCTGTGCAACCGGCTGGCCGAGCAGCACACCGTCGTAGCGGTCGCACATCCGGCTTACCGTGCTGGATTGCGCGCGGCGGTGCAGTTTGAATCGCTCGGGCGATTGATCGGTCGACGCAATCCGCTCACCGTCCTGCGACTGGTGCGAATTCTCCAGAGATGGCGGCCTGATGTCGTGCACGCACACGCCAGCCGCGCGGCCGCGATTGTGTTGCAGGCGAGTCCCTGGTGCTCCGCTGCACGCGTCGCCACGGTGCACGGTCTCAAGCGGCGGACATTGGTCTTTCGAGGATTCGACCGGGTGATCGCGGTCAGTCGCGGCGTGGCGTCCCGGCTGACGGGCGTTAACGCTGACGTGATCTATAACGGCATCGACATTCCGGCGATCCAGCGGCCCGCGATTCCCAAGCATCCCCGCACGACGCTGAACCGCGATGGGCATCACCCACTCGTGATTTCTGTCGGCCGCCTGGACCACGTCAAGGGATTTGACGTGCTTATGGACGCCTGGCAGGACGTCGACGGGCGACTACAGATCGCTGGTGAGGGGCCGCAACGAAAGGCACTCGAAGCACAGATCATCCGCCTGGGGCTGACAGACCGCGTGGAACTGCTCGGTTTTCGCCGCGACATCCCCGATTTGTTAGCGACGGCCGATCTCACGGTGATCGCCTCCCGCCGCGAGGGTTTTGGATACACCCTCGCGGAGGCGTTGCTGTTGCGGCGGCCGGTGGTGGCGACGAATGTCCCCGCCGCGAACGAAATCCTGCCGCCGCAGTTTCTCGTTCCGTGCGGTGACGCCGCAGCGTTGCGACGGGCGATTTCTCACGCGCTGGCAAAACCTACTGAGCTGGCGAGCACGTTCGAGCCTGTCTGGAATCGAGCGGCTGCTGAATTCACCCTGGAGGCAATGACTGCAGCGACAGATCGGCTGTATGCCGACCTCGTCCAATCACGAATACGGCGGCTCAGCGCCTGAGGTGATCAGGGGGGCAGGACGCCGTTTTCATGAATGTCTTCGACAAGGTGCGGGCTTCCATCTCCGGGACCTGCTCCGGGGCCTTCAGCTTCGTGTTGATCCGTTTCCTGGGTGCGAGCTATCATCCCGCCCCACGGAACGTCGGTTCTGTGTTCAGGGAAAGGGAGTTTCCTGTGCTCAAGCTGTCTGCCTTCGTAACGACGTTCAATGACGAAGGGACCATCCGCGCGTGCCTCGAAAGTTTGAAGTGGGTCGACGAACTGGTCGTGCTCGACTCCTTCAGTACTGACCGCACGCTGGAGATTGCGCGCGAATACACAACGCGGATCGAACAACAGACGTTCCTTGGATTCGGACCGCAGAAGCAGGTGGCGCTGGAGAAAACAACGCACGACTGGGTGTTGTTCCTTGATAGTGATGAAGCCGTTTCGCCGGCTCTGCAGCAGGAAATTTGCCGCGCCCTGCAAGGACCACCCGATGTCGAGGGATTTGCGATCCCGCGCCGGGAGCAGATGTTCTGGCGGATGGCGGACGACGGAACGCGGCACAATCGATTTGTGCGACTGTTTCGCAAGAGCCGCACGCGGTTTTCGACCATGCCCATCCATGCCGCCCCGGACGTCGACGGCCGCATCGGCAAGTTGCACGAACCATTCTTTCACTTCGGCGAAACGTCGATTCACGAGAAAGTCGAAAAGCTGAACGGCTACTCGAGCGGACTGGTTGCCTACCGCATCGAGCAGGGCGACGCCGGTCATCCGGGGAAAATGCTCTGGTACCCACCACTGGTCTTCCTGAAGCAGTTTGTTGGGAAGCGGCACTACCGCAATGGTTGGGCCGGGCTGATCGCCTCCGTGTGCATGGCGTTTTATGCGTTTCTCAAGTGCGCCAAGGTATACGAAGAGTTTCAGCGGCGCGCGCCTGAGAACGCTCAGTTACCGACCTCGGCGGACTCGTCACTCGAACCCGCGCCGCGGGCCGTTGCGGCCTGACGGGAAGCGTTGGTCCAGACAATGCAGGGGGAGGCCGGAGCGATGCTCAAACAACTCGTGGGACGGATCGGACAGGCGGCGGGACTCACCGGGCGTCCGCACTTCCTCCCGTTGCGGCGAAAGTTCACCGGATCCAACGACTATTGGGTGCGGCGCTACCGCAAGGGCCGCAATTCGGGCGGCGGATCGTACGGGCGGCTGGCCGCGTTCAAGGCGCAGGTCCTGAACGACTTTGTGCGTGAACGCGGAATTCAGACCGTCATCGAATTCGGCTGCGGGGATGGAAATCAGCTCGCTCTGGCGACCTATCCCCAATACCTGGGCTTCGACATCAGTCGGGATGCACTCGCGCTCTGCCGCACCCGCTTTGCGGACGATCCGTCGCGCACGTTTCGTCACGTGGAGGACGATCGCGGAGAACAGGCCCAGCTCGCCTTGTCGTTAGACGTGCTCTACCACCTCGTGGAGGACGACATATTTGAACGGTATGTCCGCCGTCTGTTCTCTGGGGCGACGGAACATGTCGTCATCTATTCCAGCAACACCGCAGAAAATGGGCCGCAGCAGGGTGAGCACGTGCGGCATCGACGATTCACCGACTGGATTGACCGTTCTCTTCCAGAATGGAGGCTGGTGCGACATCTTCCCAACGCGTTTCCCTTCGAGGGAGACGATCGAGAAGGATCGTTCGCGGACTTTTTCTTTTATGAACGACCCGTGTGACACGGACCGGTCGCATTCGGAATTCCTATCGAGGGAGCCTGAGATGGCGTCACAACAAACACACGAAGCGCGGCTGCTGACCTTTCGGGAGCGGGCCAAATTCGCACTGACTCCGAAACGCCTGTACGCGCACTATCGCGCCGCCCGAGAGTTGCGGCATCGCGCGTGCGAGCCGGAACTCCGCCTGCTCCCTTATCTCGTCGATCGCAGTCGGTGCAGCATTGACGTGGGAGCCAATCGGGGCTCGTACACATACTTTCTGTCTCGACTCTCGCAACACGTGTTCGCCTACGAGCCCAATCCGGCCATGCGCCGCTATCTCCGGGGGGCTGTCAACAACAATGTGACCGTCTCGGAGAAGGCGCTGACGGACCACGCGGGCGAGGCGACATTGTCGATTCCATTCAATGGCAAACGATGCGCGAACAACACGGGCAGCCTGGAGCCAGGCGGCGCCGCGGATCAAGACTGCGTGTCGATCACGGTGCCGACAGCACGACTTGATGACGAGCCGGTCCGCACGACCGGATTCATCAAAATCGATGTTGAGGGCCACGAACGCAGCGTCCTGCGCGGCGCTGCGGGATTGATTGCGCGCGACCGACCGGTGCTGCTGGTCGAGATTCTGCCGCAGCCCGGCGCCCGCCACCTCGAAGAAACCATTGAGCAGATCGAAGCGATGGGATATGAGTCATTTGTGATGGTTGATTCCCAATTGATCATGTTGAGCAGCCTGGTTGCCGGCCGGATCAAGGCGGATGCAGACGAAGTCGCCCGCCGCGCGTCGAACAACTTCATTTTCCTGCCAGCCGGCCGCAAGGCGGCTTGAACCGTCCGACGAGTCCCCGTCGGGCGTTGAGGGATCAGCCGTCTGACCGATTCGACAGGCCGTTCCCGCAATCTGCAGAAGGACAGACGTCATGCGCACATGCACCACTGCGTTCCTTGCCGCCGTGGGCGGCGGATTGTTTGTGCTCGCCTTGACCAATGACGGCGTGTGGACGCAAACACCCGTGAATGCCCAACCGCTCCTCGGTCCCCAGCTCGAACGTCCCAGCGGGCCTCAGAGCGGCTCGCCGACGATCGTTCTACCGGACGTGGGGCTCACTCCTGACGAGCAAGTCAACGTTGCCGTCTATGAGAAGACCAACCGTAGCGTGGTCAACATCTCGACGCTGAGTGTCGGCCCGGACCGTTGGCTGCTGATGCCCGTCCCCTCCGAAGGGAGCGGGTCCGGATCGGTCCTCGACAAGAACGGTCATGTGCTGACAAACAACCACGTGGTCGATGGAGCGAAACAAGTCGTGGTCACGCTGTTCAACGGCGAGTCCTTTCCCGCCAAGCTGGTGGGACGAGACCCCGTCAATGACGTCGCGGTGATCAAGATCGACGCCCCGGCGGAACAACTCGTGCCGATCTCGCTCGGTGACTCGGACCTGCTCAAGGTCGGACTTCGTGTGTTCGCACTGGGAAATCCCTTCGGACTGGATCGGACGATGAGCACCGGAATTATCGCCAGCCTCAATCGCTCGCTCGAAGTCCAGGAGAACTGGGTCATCAAGTCGGTCATTCAGATTGACGCTTCGATTAACCCCGGCAGTTCCGGCGGACCTTTGCTTGATACACGCGGTCGGCTGATTGGCATGAACACGGCCATCGCCACGGGCGATTCTCAGACCCTGCGGCAAAGCGCGGGCATCGGATTCGCCATTCCGGTGAATCTCATCCGGCGCGTCGTGCCGGAACTCATTCAGCATGGACGCGTCATTCGCGGCGACATCGGCATCCGGGCGGTCACTCCAACAGAAGGCGGCCTGCGGATCGCACGGCTCGATCCGGGTGGCCCGGCGGAACGTGCCGGCATCCGCGCCTCGCGCGTCCAGCGTCAACGGCAGGGGCCGTTTGTCTTCGAGCGAATCGACCGCAACTACGGGGACGTCGTGACCGCAATTAATGGAAAGAACGTACGCACCGCAGCCGAGTTCACCGGCGAAATTGAACAGAAGAAGCCGGGGGATGTCGTGGAATTGACAATCCTCCGCGAAGGCAAGACGATCACAGTCACGGTCACGTTGGGTGGAGATTCGCCCGTTCCGCAACGAGCAGCGCCCAGTAATCAATCCGTGTAGGGATGGGTTCGCTTGGGACAGACGTTCGACGGGAATCACAGCGGCGAGCATCATCCACCGGTCAGCGTCCCACGGCGATGCATTACGACTTGGAACACGACATTTCCCTGCACTTCCTGGCGCCGGTCCGCAAAATCTCAGATCGGCGCCGCTGCCAGAGACCGCTCCGATGATCTCGATCGCGACGGCGTCGACTTTCGTCCGGGGGCGTCGAGCGATGCCCCCGCGTTTCCGACGCTGGTCTTTCGCACTCTCCTGTTTGAACATTGCGGTCTTGTGTTCGGGTTGCCCGGACCGTTCCTCATCCGAACCCGCCGATGAGACACCCCCGTTTGCCGGGACCGACGTGCAGATCGTTCTGCCGGCGGAGCTGAATCTGGCGCCGTCATGGACGCCCGGCCTGGAAGACTGGGCCGCCGACGCCTCGGCATCGTACACAGTCAACGAGTTCGACTTCTCAGTGCCTCGTGGCGAACGTGAGGAACGGTTCGCCGCGCTCCAGCAGTCTGCCCCAACGCTTCTCCTGCTTCCCGCGCCCCTGGCGAGCACCCTGGTGGCCGACGGTCAGGTGGCGGCTATTCCCAAATCGTCGGTGGCGGATCCTGCGCTGGGCTGGGAGGAGGTTGCTCCGCCCGTACGAAAGGCGTTGGGGTTCGTCGGGGATCGGCCAACAGTATTGCCGGTCACATGCTCGCCGCTTGTCGTCTATTGCCGTCTGGATTTGTTGCAGGCCAGCGGGCGAACACGGCCGGAAACCTGGGAAGAGTACGATGCGCTCGTGTCATCCATCGCTGAGTGGGCGCCCGGACTCAGCGCGATCGAACCGCGCGGAGCGGGATCGCTTGCATCGCTGTTCCTGTCGCGGGCCGCTGCGAGTGCGACGTCTCCGACGCAGTTTTCGTTCGAGCTGGATGTGTCGACCGGCGACCCGCTGATCGCCACGCCGCCGTTCGTCCAGACGCTCGAACAAATGATCGCACTCAATCCTATGCTCGCTCCCGAGTCGGCAACGGCCTCATTTGCAGACTGCGCCAATGCATTCCGCTGCGGACGTGCGGCAATCGCCATCGGCACGTTCAACGACTCGCCGGTTGCCCTGTGCGATCCCCCAATGACGTCCGGATCCGGGTTTCCCTTCGAGACTCTGCCGCTGCCCGGACGTCGAACGGTTTTTGATCGCGATGCTTCGGAGTGGAAAGCGCTCGATGGGAACCTTTTGAATCAGCCGATTCTCGTCGGATTTTCCGGACTCTGCGTCTGCGTGCTCGACGGCGCGACGGAGATCGAGCAGCAGGCGGCCTGGAATCTGTGGGCCAGACTGTCTCAGTTGCAATCGGACGGCATCATTCCTGCGCTGCCTGGAGTGTCCTGCCGCGTCTCCCCAACGGGCGACGCCAACTCCGCAACCGCCGCGGGATCAGGAGCGCCGGGAGCCGCGCTTGGCAGTCAGGCCGCCCTCCTCAACAGCCCGCATCTGATCGCGGAACTTCCCTGTTCGGGGCGGGAACCAATGCTTGCCGCCCTGAATGAATCTCTGAATCGGGCACTTCAGGACGGAATGAATGCCCAGGAAGCGTTGGACAGTGCCGCCGCGTCCTGGAATCGCATCATTGATGAGACGGGACGCCCGCAAGTGCTGAACAGTTACCGGCTCCGCCGCGGACTCTCTCCCATCCGGTGAGTCACGCAAACCGGGTTCCTCTCTGATGCGGCTCTTCTTTGACGCTGAGCGAATGGATCCGGCCCACACGGCTCTCTCGCAGCTGGTGGCAATTTGACGGGGCCTATGGTACTTCAATACGAGCCCTGTTGATTTGCCGTCAGGAACTGCGAGGCCGTCGGATGAGGAGTGTGTACGATTTTCTGCGGATCATCGGCGTGATGACCGTCTGCGCCAGTGGCGCCGTTTGGGCACAGGGCCTGTCCCCGGACGAAGCAGCTCGCCGAATGCACGCTCGCGAGGGATTCGTCGTCGATCTGGTCGCTGCAGAACCGCTCGTACGTCAACCGGTGGCGATCGACTTTGACGACCGCGGCCGCTTGTGGGTCATTCAATATCTGCAGTATCCGAATCCGGCCGGACTGGAGCGAGTCGCTGTCGATCGCTACTCACGGACGACATACGACCGTGTTCCTGAGCCGCCGCCGCGCGGGCCTGTCGGCGCTGACCGCATCACGATTCTGGAGGATACCGACGGCGACGGCCGCGCTGATCGGGCGAAAGACTTTGTCAGCGGCCTCAACCTGACGACGGGATTCGCCTTTGGATATGGAGGCGTATTCGTGCTGCAGGTTCCCTACCTGCTGTTCTATCCCGATCGGGACCGCGATGACGTGCCGGACGGAGATCCGGAAGTGCTGCTGACCGGATTCGGCATGGAAGACTCCAGTTCGCTCGCCAATTCCCTGGTGTGGGGTCCTGACGGCTGGTTGTACGGCACGCAGGGGACCAACCTCATGGCCAACATTCGTGGGATCGAATTCGAGCAGGGCTTATGGCGTTACCATCCGCGGACAAAACAGTTCGAACTGTTCGCGGAAGGGGGCAGCAACATGTGGGGTCTCGACTTCGATCGGCAGGGCAACCTGCTCGCCGGCACGAACTACGGCGGCTATATCGTCTTTCACGGCGTGCAGGGGGCCTACTATCAGAAGTCCTTCGAGAAACATGGAGAACTGCACAATCCGTTCGCATTCGGGTATTTCAAGCACGTCCCGCACGAGAACTTTCAGGGGGGGCACGTCACGGTCGGCGGATTCCTGTATGAAGGGATCTCGTTTCCCTCAGAGTTTCGCGGAAAATACATTGCCGTTGATACGCTGGGCCATGCCGTCCGCTGGCACTCGCTGGAGCGTGATGGCTCGACATTCCGCTCGCGCAACGGCGGCGTTCTGGTCGAAGCCAACGATGCGTGGTTCGCTCCCAGCGACTCTGTGATGGGTCCGGACGGAGCGGTATACTTTGCCGACTGGCACGACCAGCGAACGGCGCATCCCGACCCGGATGCCGAATGGGACCGGTCCAACGGCCGCGTCTTCCGTGTCCGCTGGGCCGCCGCGCCAGCCCTGCCGTCCGCTCGACCGGTCGACCCGCAATCGTTATCCAGTCGCGAACTCGTCGATTGGTTGAGCAGCGACGACGGATGGAAGGTCACACGCGCCCGGCGCGTGCTCGCAGAGCGCGGTGATCGCAGCGTCGTCAACGACCTCCTGCACATGCTGAAGGAAGCAATCAGCGACGACGTCACGCTGCAGGCCCTGTGGGTGCTGCACACTCTGGACGGCGTCGACGACTCATTGACCGTGCGGCTGCTGAACCACCCCAGTGACATCGTTCGGGCGTGGGCAATCCGCCTGCAGGGGGATTCCGTCACCGCGCCAAGCGGGAGGGCACGTCGCCTGGAGCAAATTGCCGATCAGGATTCGAGCCCCATAGTCATTAGCCAACTGGCAAGTACGCTTCAGCGGCTGCCGGCGGATGTCTCCTTACCCATTGCTCAACGCATCGCCAGTCGTACCGAGTTCACCGACGATCCGCACGTTCCTCTGCTGCTCTGGTGGGCCGTTGAAAAACACGCCCTTGCAGCCGCCGATCCGATTCTGACATGGTTGAATGCCCCCACGGTCTGGAACAAACCGCTCGTCCGTAATGAACTGGTCGGGCGGCTGATGCGGCGCTATGCCGGGGACGGGAGCCAGGCTGGTCTGGCAGCGTGTGCGCGGCTGCTCGCGATGTCCCCCGACGATGCCGGACGCCGCGCTTTGCTCGAGGAACTGGACGCCGGACTGAAAATGCTGGGCCGCACGCGGACACCCGGACTGCCGCCGGGCACCAGCTTCACGGACATTGCCGTTGTCCGCGTCGACACGCCGGTTGCAACCCGGCGCGTGCAGTCGTTGCCCCCGGCACTGGCCGAGCAATTGCAGCAATTGTGGAGTGACCAAACGACCGATCCGCTGATCCTGCGGCTCGCAACACGCATCGGAATTGAACAGGCTTCCGCACGCACGCGCCAACTCGCAATGGACAGTTCGCAGTCGGAGTCCATCCGTCTTGCGGCCTTCAGCGTTCTGGAGGAACTTGCCGACGGCTCGTGCCTGGAGGACGTGTTGAATGTCGTGGGGGGGACAGAGAGCGACGTGATCCAGTCGGCGGCGATCCGTGTCCTCGGCCGGTTCGCCGACCCACGGGTCACATCGCGGTTGTTGAACGCGGCTCCTCAACTCACTCCCGCGATGCGATCACAAGCCTGGGATGCGCTGCTCGCGCGGCCCGACTCCGCTTCGGCGCTCCTGCGAGAGGTCGATGCCGGAGAACTCCTGCCCAACGAGTTGACGGTCGATCAACTGCGCCGCGTAGCGCTGCACGACCATGCGGAGATCAACGCACTCGTGCGAAAGCACTGGGGTGAGATCCGTCCCGGAACACCGGAAGAAAAGCTCGCCGAAATACGACGCATTCAGAACGACCTGCGGGCGGCCGCGGGCGATCCGCTGCAGGGCCGCGTGCTCTTCGAGAAGCATTGTGCCACTTGTCACAAATTGCACGGAACAGGAAAGGAAATCGGTCCCGATCTGACGAAGGCCAATCGGCAGGATCTGAGCTTTCTCCTTGTGAGCATGGTCGATCCTGGCGCTCAGGTTCGCAAGGAGTACCTGAACTATACAGTGCTGACCTTAGACGGCCGGGTGCTCTCTGGACTGCTTGTTGAAGACACCGCGGCACACGTCGTCATTCTGGACGCCAAGGGAGAACGAACAACGCTGGCGCGGGATGATCTTGATCAGATCGAGCCCGCCGGCGTGTCGCTGATGCCCGAAAACATCCTGAAGCCGCTCACGTCCCAGGAGCTTCGGGACTTGTTTGCGTTCCTGCAACGCGATGGTGACTGATATCTTCGGCCGTCTTGAGAGTGAATGACGCGCGACGGCTCATCGGATGACGACTCTTCGTCGCGATCCCGGCTGCCGGCGTCAGCCGCCCGATTCTCGTGGAGCATCATAGAGGATCTCCAGGCCCTCCCTCTGTTGAAGCCGGTGCTTGCCGGACAACAGTGTTCGCGCGGCGATCCATACGAGATGGCCAATGGAATACAAGCGTAACTTACGAGCCGAAGAGACCACATGCTCGCGCAAGAGCACGAATCGGCCGCGCTCGCGGAGGGCTTCGGTCAGGTACCGTTCCTCAGCGGCAAAGTAGGTTTCGTCGAATCCGCCGACCGCGTCGAAATCCGCCTTGACCGCGAAGATAAAACAGCCGGCGGCCCATCGGCCGATTCGCTGCCAGATAAAGCAGAAGACCCAGGCAATCACATCGGTGAACGGGCCGACGTCGGGGAATTGGACCCATCCACCGCCGCCAACGGCGCCGGACTCCATCGCATCCCAGGCCGCCCGTAGCGTCTCGGGAGGAAGTCGCGTATCGGCATCGAGGAATACGAGCCGCTCCCCCTGTGCCGCCCGCGCGCCGGCATTGCGCACGGCGCCGATGTTATGCAGTTCCACCGGGACAACTCGGGCGCCGTGACGTTGCGCGATCTCCACGGTGCGATCGGTCGATGCGTCGTCGACGACGATCAGTTCCCAGGGTTGCCCCAGCGCGTCGGCCGCCGCACGGACCGATTCGAGCGTGGCCCCCAGTTCGAACTCTTCGTTCCGCGCGGGAACCACAATCGACAACGCTGGCGCGTCCGCAGAACGAGTTGCCATCGACGGGTTGTTCACAACGACTCTCGGTCGCCTCGGGATCAACATTCGGAGCCGCGCGTCAGCGACCGGTCACGCGCGACGGCGGCTCTGATTGCAGGGGGCCTCATCGCTGATAGTTCGGGTTGCGGACGATGCCCGGCTGCGTGCTCTACTTCGTCGAGATGGCCTGAGCGAGCGGCTTCAGGACCTGATCGATCACGTGTTCGTTCAGCAGTTGCTCGCAATCCTGACGCAACTCTTTGAGGGTGTCCTCATAGGACGCATCATGCGGCAGGCTACCATACTGCCGCACGGTGAAATACACGCTGATCTGATCTTCAGGAAACTCATTCCGGCGGACCTGGTAGGCGTTGGTTCGCGTCTCGATCATCAGGCGTGCCTGGCGGCGGCAATCGTCCTCCAGACTGATGGTCAATGACGGCTCGAAGTTCAGGATGCTTGCGCCAGGAATGTCCAGCAAACCTTCCATCGCAGTTCCGACGCCCAGCGCTTCGGCCACCAGTTCGTCATGATTGCCGCGATAGGAGAAATCGAACCCCATCATAAAGTCGAGCGCCTCGCAATCGAGGGGGCTCACCGACAACATATACGGTGCAAGCTGCAGTGCCAGTTGATGTTGAGCCAACGCCTCGTCAACAGAGTCCGGATTGACGCATCCGCTGCAAATGCGGCGTGGTTCGATCGACATCCAGCGATGGTGCGCGTGATCCTTGTCCTCTTCCAGGACGAAATCGCCGTTCTCGCGCGTGTAGAAGTTGCGCATGCTGGGAAACGCCTTCTGGACGCGTCCGAAGAACTCCAACACGGTCTCGCGGGCCGACGGGAGCTGCATCTCGGTATTGAGATTCATGTTAACGAAATAATCGTCTGCCAATGAGGCATAGCGGTTCATCTGAGAATCCTCGCGATGTGATCCCGGCCGCCGCCGGGGTTAGCGATCCGTCGTTGCTTCGATCAGGGGCCGGCGAGCAGAGCCCCATGTGGCGTAACACGAAGTCCGGCCGTGCTCGTGACCGCCGGGGATACGTTCCTGTCATTCCCAGGGCGTGCATCCACACACCCTCTTTGCCGGAAAGGGGTTACGACCGACAAGGTATCGCCGAACACTCGCTCCGCACCGAAAGTTGCCTCTCGCTCCACCCATCCAACCGCCCGTATTCTATCGCTCCCAGCAAGAGGGGTCAAAGAGGCGATTCTGTCGAGGAATAAAGAGCCCGCTTCCGTCTCAGAGCAAGATCGGGCCGGCTTTGCCGACCAGAACTCAGCAATCGATGTTCAACCTCGATCGACGGCCGTCAAAGCCGGACCTTCTTTAATTGACCGAAAGACTCATTGTTAAGTCTCCGGTTTCTTCCTCGGGGCTGTACGGAACTCCGTCGTCGTCGACTCCATCCGGACCGAGGCTCCGTAGTTCAACATCCTCTTGTGAAACAAGGACTTGGAGCGGCTGATCTCCGAATCGATCCTGGGGCACGGACTCCAGGAACCGAGGCACGAGCGCATCGAGACTGTCGGGGAGTTGGCCCGTCTCACTGCGGTAGGCTTTCAGCGCCAGCAAGATCTGGAGGAAATCCGCCTGCTGCTGCGTAATCGCCTGCATGGTGCGGATGTCGTTGATGGCGGGAAACACTGACACCGCGATTCCAAGCATGTTCTCGTTCTTGTCATATTGACTGTACATGATTGGATCCGCCGCTTCATGGATCTTGTTAAGCTTCGTCAGAAACTGTTCAAGTCGCTCCATGCTGTGCTGGTAATCGGGCTCCTCAAAGGCTTCGGCCGCTTCATCGACTAACTGGTTCGTCTGACGGAGGATGGAGTCCCAATCGAGCTTGACATTCAACAAGCGAACGAAGATTCCCAGTCCGTTTTCCTCAGTGCCAATCGATTCGCCGTACCGGATCGACTGCAGCATTTCGAGCATGATACACCGATCGGTGAGTCTCAGTGTCGTCGCCGGGTTGGAAATTGGTCCAAGCGCGACAAACTCTTGCAGCCTCGTCTTGGCCGATTCGTCTGAAGCGTGTTGGATGTAGGCCCGCGTTGCTTGCGTGGCGATGCCTTCCACTTCAAATGCGATCTTGCATTCAATCAAACTTCCCAATCGCGCCAGATGCCGTGCGAGCCGGTGGCCCGCCAGACAGTAGCGCCAAGCGAGGTCTTCATCTCCGTTCGCCAGATGCAGCATGGCTGCCGTGGCAAACTGATAGCCCGACTCTCTTGCAGTATTACCCAAGAGTAAGAGTTTGCTCATCAAGTTTCGTTTGTCGAGGAAATGGAAGACAGGCGGTTGATAGGCATGCGACCGCTCTACGCCTTTCAACAGCAATTCGATCTGGCCCTGCATGGAAGCGACGGCGTCTGCAATTTCAGGGAACTCATCGGCCGTCCATGGCCGGGTCCGAACTGCCAGCAGCTGTTCTTCCGCCTGTTCGCGCGGCATCGCCGGTTCTGGTTGGTGAATGTCTTTACTTTCAACCAGGTGCGGTAAGAAAAAGTCAAACTCTGTTTCCGCTTTCGCAGGTCGATCGATGCCCAGTTCCCGATGAAACTCGTCCCCGTCGGGACCGTCAAAGTGCTCTGTAGCGTGGAGTTGCATCCAGATCGCCACCGCATTGTTCTCTTTGGTGACTCCCTCCCGTAATTGATTATGGATTGCTGCCACATAGTCGATTTTCCCGTCCGGCAGAACCGGCTCAGTGAAAAATGTACTCTCTAGCGAGAGAACCACCTGTCGCGACGGCGCCCCGGTCCACCAGATCTTCACGATCGGAATGAGAGCCACAACCAGCAGCAATGCTGAGACCAACTTTCGACGTCGCCCCTTTTGAATCCCGAACATGCCTCACTCCTCAAAGGTCGCTTTGCGGCGCAGGGTGTGGTGGTAGGCCTGGGCGAAGCGGTGGGCTTCATCGCGGACGTATTGCAGCAGGCGGAGGGCGTAGCTGTGGCGGCTGAGCCGTTTCGGCTCGGAGTCGCCGGGGAGGTAGACCTCTTCCTCCCGCTTGGCCAGTGACAGGACCGTCGGCGGGGTGATGTCGATGACGCGGAACGCTTCCATCACCGCGTTGAGCTGACCTTTGCCTCCATCAATGAGCAGCACGTCGGGAAACGCGGTCCCTTCGGCCTGCAGGCGGCGGAAGCGGCGGCTCACGACCTCGCGCATGCTGGCGAAGTCGTCCACCCCGGCCACGCTGCGGATTTTGTACCGCTTGTACCCGTGCTTGAACGGCAGGCCGTCGATGAACTGCACCAGGCTGGCGACCGTCTCCTCTCCTTGCAGGTGGGCGATGTCGACCCCTTCAATCACTCGCGGCTGATGCTCCAGCCCGAAGATCTGCTTGAGTCCTTTGAGCCCTTTCTTGGGATCGATGTAGAACACCTCCGGTTGCACATGCTCGTCCAGATTGCCTCGCAGATTAAGGCTTTCGAGCGATCGGATTTCATCCCGGATGCGGGCTGCTTTCTCAAAGCGGAGTTCTCTGGACGCGGCCGCCATCTGCTTGTGCAGTTCCTTGAGCAGACGATCCTTCTTGCCGTCGAGAAACATCCGCAGGCGGCGGATGTCCTCGCGGTACTCGTCCCTGCTGATCCGCAGGTTGCACGGGGCCGTGCACTGCTTGATGCTCGCCAGCAGGCAGGGACGAAACCATTTCCACCGTTCATCCTCGGCGTCGATGTCGAGCGAGCAGGTGCGGAACTTGAAGATCTTCTGCAGGACGGCGATCGTTCCCCGCAACTGGCCGGCCGACGTGAAGGGACCGTACAGCTTGACCCCCTTCGACTTGGGGGTGCGGGTGAACTCGACGCGTGGAAAATCTTCGTTCGTGGTGATCTGGAGATAGGGAAACGTCTTGTCGTCTTTGAGTTCCTGGTTGAAGCGAGGCTGGATGTCCTTGATGAGCCGCGCTTCGAGCAGCACGGCATCGACCTCGGAATCGGTCTCGATGAAATCGAGATCCGCAATGGTCGTCACGAGATCGGCGGTGCGGCGATCGACGGCCGCCTGGGCGCCGAAATAGCTCGACGCGCGGCTGCGGAGGTTGACCGCTTTGCCAATATAGATCACACGCCCCTGGGCGTCCTTCATGAGGTAGACGCCGGGCGTAAGCGGGAATGTCTTGACCTTCTCTCGGGGATCGCCCGGCGGGACATGGGAAATTGTGAGATCTTCCGCCATTCTCGAATTGTAGCTCTTGTGCCGGCCGCCGCGTAGTCGTTCCGCCCCGACGAGCGCCGTGACCCCATGCGACTCAGCGCTCGCAA
>JAHBXU010000150.1 GCA_019636315.1 Planctomycetaceae bacterium
ATGCTGTCGGCGTTGGAATACGCCGGCTATGACGTCAATCATGCCTGGGGCGACGGCGGACACGATACCAAACACATCGCGGCCATCATGCCCGATGCGCTCCGCTGGATTTGGCGCGACTATCCCAACCCCATTGAAACGGGAGTCGCTCCCCAGAGACGGATCGACATCCTCATCCCGGGAGAGGAATGGAAGCTCGTCAGCGACGGTCATAAATTCACCGAAGGCCCGGCGGTCAACACCCGGGGCGAAGTGTTTTTCGTCGATGTGCCGGCCGGCCGCATCTACAAGATCGCACTCGACGGCACCGTCAGCCTGTTTGTTGAGAACAGTCCCGGAATCAGCGGGCTGATGCTCGGTCCCGACGGCAAGCTCTACGGTTGCCAGGGGGGGAACCAGCAGATCGTCCGCTACGACGAACAGGGTCGCGAGGAAGTTGTCCTCAGCGGCACGACATCAAACGATCTGGTCGTGCTGCACGACGGCACAGGCTACTACACCGATCCGCGCAACAAGACCATCTGGCGGTTCACGCCGGACGGCAAGCGGTCCGAGGCAGATGTCGGGATCGAGCGGCCCAACGGCATCATCGCGTCTCCGGATCAGACGCTGATCACCGTCGCCGACAGTGCTGGTCGGTTTACATACTCCTTCCAGCGCCAATCCGACGGATCGTTGGCTCATCAGCAAACGTATGGACATCTGCATCTGAACGACGAAGCAAAGCATTGCGGTGCGGACGGAATGGCGGTCGACACCGACGGCAACCTCTATGTCGCGACCAACGTGGGTCTGCAGGTGCTCGATCAACTGGGCCGTGTCCATCTGATTCTCGATCTGCCCCAGCAGGCCGCCTTGTCCAACGTCGTCTTCGGCGGACCGGAACTCGACACGCTTTATGCCACTTGCCGCGACAAGGTCTACAGCCGTAAGGTTAAGGCGAAGGGCGTGAATTCGTGGGAGGCCCCGCTGGCGCCCCCCAAGCCACGGTTGTAAGGAGTCGGTTGGCCAATGATACGGAGCCTCTCGCGTCGTGATTTCCTCCGGCGATCGGCCGTTGCGGGCGTCGCACTCGGTGCAGCAGCGCCCCTTGCCTGGGGCGATGCCCGGTCCGCAGACGAGAAGGTCTTCAAGAGCCACGGTCCCGGCGAGATGTGGCTGAAGAACTCGGACAAACTCATCGAGCAGTTCATTCGCCCTCTGCCGGAAGGGCAGCGCGTCAACGATCAGATCTGCTCGTCGAGACGATTGGAGAACGTGTTCTATATTGACCTGGGGAAGCACGCCGTCGTCATCGACTCGGGCTTTGATCACCAGGTCCAGCACCACCTCGACAATCTGGAATCGCTCGGGTGTGATTTGTCGCGCGTCGTCGCCATTCTCGCGACGCACAGCCATGTCGATCACACCGGCGGCGTGAAGAAAGCCCGCGAGCGGCTCAAGGTCCCGGTCGTTGCGCACGCCAACGCCGTCGAGCCGATCACGACGGGAGACCGCTTCCGGACGGCCGCCGAGATGCCGGAGATCAAAGGCTGGAAGTTCGATTTTCCCCCCTGCCCTGTCGACCTGACGATCGACCACGGCGACGTCATCGAGATTGACGATCAACGAATTGATGTTCTGCACCTTCCCGGCCACACGCCCGACTGTGTGGGGTATGTGTGGAACGGCCATTTCTTTACCGGAGACGCTGTCTTTGGGGCGGGCCTCATTGGGTGGGCGCACGAACGCTGGCGCTCCAACTACACGGACCACGCCGACACCATTCTGGGCCTGATACAATCCGGTCCGGACGCGCAAATGTTCTATTGCGCCCACGGTCCAATGCTGCCCTACAGTGTCGCGGTGCCGGAGGCTTGTCTGCTGACGCTCAAGCGGCTGTTGGCCAACGATGCCGATCCGTGCAACCACACCCCGCGCGCTCCACGACGCACCGCCGACGTAGGTCCGCGCGTCCTGCAGCTTCCTGCCGCGTGAGTGTCGCAGCTTTGCCAGCAAAGCCGGTCCGCATCAGGTGATCAATCCGCGTTGTCAACCAATGTTTGGGCATGAGGAATTGAGGTCAAACCGTTGTGCCCTGGTGGTTCATTGCTCAGCGCAGAGAAAGGCAGAAAGCCGAATCGCATCGAGCGATTGTGTGCCCACGCCAGAGATCGCGCGAAAGCAGGACGGCGATCCGAAACTCTGCGGCGAGACGGTGAGTCAAGTGGTTTGACTCACCGCCCTTTGCCGAGAAACGTCTTGATCGAGTCGAAGATTCCCTCTTTGCTTTCGATCTCACTCAGGATCAGGTTCTCATGCTCGGCGGTGAGCTTGCCCAGCTCCCGAATGAAATCGCCCGATCCATAGGGGCTGTCGACCTGCCCATAGCAGAACAGATTGCAGTGCGGCAGGAGCCCTTCCATGAGGAGCTTGAGGCAATCGCGGTTGTCCTCGCCCCAGTTGTCGCCGTCGGAAAACTGGAAGCAGTAGATGTTCCAGTCGTTGGGGGGAAAGTGCCGCGAGATGATCTCGGAAGCCTTCTTGTAGGCGGACGAGATGCGCGTGCCGCCCGATTCCCGCACCCGATAAAACGTGTCCTCATCGACCTCATGGGCGACCGCATCGTGAACGATGTAGCGTCGCTCCAGTCCGTCGTACTGGCTGCGGAGCCAGGTGTCGATCCAGAACGACTCGATCCGCACAATCTCTTTCTGGTCATCCGTCATCGAGCCGGAGACGTCCATCATGTACAGAATGACCGCATTCGCCTGCGGCTCCATGACGGTCTTCCAACTGCGGAATCGCTCGTCCTCCTTGCCGGGGATAATCACCGGCCGGTCCTTGTTGTATTGTCCAGCCGCAATCTGACGTTTGAGGGCCTCCTTGTAGGTTCGCTTGAAGTGTCGAAGAGAATCGGGACCGGTGCGGCCAATGGTCGTGTACTTGTCCTTCTTCGAGCGGATCGTGTCTTTTCCCTTGGGTTGAATGGCCGGGAGTTCGAGCTCCTCGCCCAGCATCTCCGCCAGTTCTTCAAGAGTGACTTCGACCTCGCGAATGTGCGCACCCGGTTCGCTTCCCGCCTGGCCCTGGCCGTCGCCGTCATCCTGTCCGCGGCCGATTGGCTGCCCGACCTGTCCTTCGCCCTGGCCAGTCCCACCAGAATTGCGTTTGCCGTGCCGGAAGTGGGGGATCTCAATATTGGGCACGGGGATCGACACCGTCTCGCGCCCCTTGCGGCCCAGCATCTCTCCGTGGTTGACGTATTTCCGCAGATCCTTACGGATCTTCCCCCGCACGATCTGATCGAATCGCCGCTTGTCTCGGTCAATCGCACGGGACATGGAAGGACTCCAGAAGAGGAACTGGTCGCCCGGCGAACAGTTCAAATATCAATCAGTCTCGATCCGGTGGACGTCACTCAGGATCGGTGCAGGCGACCTGATTCAGAGGGATCGGTCTCACCCGGAGACATAACATCGTGCATGCAAAGGGTATTGCTGCATGCATGTTCGGTCAATATGCGATCTGGCGGCGGAAACCTCGGGATCCCGACTGCGGTTCACCCCGAGGGGCGTGCGCGGCACGCGACGATTGCCACGCGAGTGGCAGGGAGCCAGAATACCCCCGCGTCACAGAGCAAATCTGCACAAGTCGACCTTCACAAAAGGATCTGCCCATGTCCACCCCAGCCAACACCGTCACTCTGCATCGCGTTCTTCGTGCGGCCCCGGAACGCGTCTACCGGGCCTTCATCGATCCCGACGCCATGGTCAAATGGCTCCCACCGTACGGCTTTACCGGTAAGGTGCACGAAATGGACGCCCGCGTCGGCGGCGGTTACCGCATGTCGTTCACCAACTTCGGGACCGGCAGCAGCCACTCGTTCGGCGGTACGTATGTGGAGCTCACACCCCACGAACGCATCCGCTATACCGACCGCTTCGATGACCCGAACCTGCCAGGCGATATGCAGGTCACCATTTCACTGAAGCCAGTGGCCTGTGGAACAGAACTGAACGTCGTCCAGGAGGGCATCCCCGCCGTGATTCCGGTGGAATTCTGTTACCTCGGCTGGCAGGAATCGCTTCAGATGCTGGCCCATCTCGTCGAGCCGGAAATCCCGGACGGAGCGTAGGAAACGTTTCACTTTGTGTGAAATCGGGTGCGTGTCTCGGAACCGCGCAGGGGACTGTCTTGCGAGGCGCCGGCCTTGTTCGTCACTGGAGCGAATTGCGAATGGCCCGTCACGAATGAAAGGGAACACGGCATGGCCTGGCTGTTACTGACGTTGGCCGGGATTTTGGAAGTGGTGTGGGCTTACTTCATGAAGCAGTCTCAAGGCTTCACGAAAGTCGTTCCTTCGTTCATCACGATCGTGACGATGATGGCGAGCTTCGCCCTGTTGTCGATGTCGATGAAGTCGCTGCCGCTCGGCACGGCCTATACGATCTGGACCGGCATCGGCGCCGTGGGCGCGTTTCTGGTCGGCGTCCTTGTCCTCGGAGAGGCAGCCAACATGATGCGGATCATCGCCGCGATGCTGATCGTGGCAGGACTCGTGATGATGAAACAATCTTCGCCGGGATAGCAGCAGTGGGAAAGCCGCACTCGTGTCGGCGGTGTGGCAGCGATCCGGCTTGACCACAAACACGCAGGAGTCTGCAATCACACGCCGCAATTCGCGCTGCTGGTGATGTGGGTCGACATCAGCAGCGATGAGCTGTAGATGCTGAGAGCCCTCGTCCTGTGACGGGCGGCTGGCCCGCCCCGCGGCGACGTTTGGCACCCCGCGCTTCTCGGAAGCGACGGATGCACGCCATCGACAGGAGAGGGATCTTGGGGGAACAGCCTCGCCGACGCTCCCCCAGCACGGGCTCCAACGTCTTTTTACGGAACCAAAGCGCTGGAGCCACAGAGTACGCTCACCCTCGCTCGCAGTCGTCATCTGATGCGGCGAGGGTGCTGCTGAGCGACACGCATTGTTGGTTGGTCAGCCGTGGCGTGCAATTGTCGTGGTCTTCTTCGTCGCGCGATGACTATTCGGCGGAGGGAGCATTCCGGGGGTCGGAGCTGTCCAATTCACCCGTCGGCGGAGCGACCTTCTTCGCGGGGGCCGTATACGGTTCCACTTCAAGCGCGAACTCGTGGGAGTCCGTCGAAACGCTGACCTGAATCGGCGTGGCCATCTTGTCCATATACTTGGAGGCAATCCGCGATTTGCGGCCTTCGGTCACGTCGATATTCTCGGCCTGCCGCACCGGAACATACTTCTGGACGAGCGTCGTGTCGTACAGGACCACCCGGTGGCTTCCTGAGACGGCGCCGTCCTTCTGGTCCTGCAGTGTCTGCAACACGAACTTCCCTTCCGCGTCCGTCACTGCCGTCGAGGAATCTCCGACGTCCATTGGATGGAACTCAACACGAATTTTGTCCAACGGCTTGCCATCCGTAGTTGTCACTGTACCGCTCACCGGAATGATGGACGGCCCCTTGTTTCCGCAGCCTGCCAGCAGCATTGCTCCACCAAGCAGGAAGACGTTCAATTCCCGTCCCAATCGGGTCCGCATCAGTTGATACTCCTCAATTCAGTGATCATGTCGCAACAAAAAATGCGGCATCCCCAAACCATGCGGATCGGGGATGCCAAGTCATCCAACGTTTCAGAACTCGCCGAGCACTTCACCACCGCCGATACTTCCCAGACCGATGTAAAGATCGTTCGAGATGTTCTCAGAGATAAACCGTGCCGAGCCGTCCGACAACGCGAACTGTGCGCCGCCGGTGTGCGCGCTGCCGAAGACGTTGATTCGGTCACGTGCAAGCCGCGTGAGAGTCGTCGCGTCCAACTCCGCAGAGTTCGCCGGCATTTTGAAGTTCATCGGAACACCGACCGAACCGAGGTGGTCGCCGGGGGCTGTGAAATACACCCAACCCCAGTCGCCCAGGTTGCTGTCGACCGCGTTAAAGACCGGGTCAGAGTTGTTCCGCTCACCGTAGCAGATCGTGTTGGATGTCCCATCGGTGATGTCGCGAATCTTCCAGCGCTTATTGCGGTAGAACACGCCACGCAGTAGCCGAGGGTTGTAGACCGAAGGATCGTTCGACGGATCAAAGGTGTCGGACCAGCAGAGAGACGGCGTGTCAACAGTGCAGTCCGGATAAGCGCGGTAGCCGGTGCATGCCAGGTAGCTGGTGATTGTCCAACCCTCGGCGCTTACGGCAGGAACAGCGTTTGACGGGCAGAGCAACGAGGCCACGGGAGTGCCACGCAATCGCTCCCATTCCGGACCTGTGTTCGCACCCCAGTTCTTCTGATCGTACGCGTCATACGCGTTGGATTGCTCGATGAAGGGGAAGATCGCGATGGTCACCGGCAATCGCCAGGTGTTCTGGTACGTCGTATCTTCCGGCCACGGCAGGAACGATGGATCCCGGCGCGGGTCAGACGCCGTGCCGCCGCCGTTTCGCAGCAATCCGTACGGGAACGTCAGATACGTGTCATGAAAGTTGTGCAGCGCCAGACTGATCTGCTTCAGGTTGTTCTTGCACTGTGTTCGGCGCGCCGCTTCGCGTGCCTGCTGCACGGCTGGCAGCAAGAGCGCGATCAGGATCGCGATAATCGCGATCACGACCAGCAGTTCGATCAGCGTAAATCCGCTTCTCGATTCTGCTCTCGATGTACGATGGTGTTTCATTCTTCGACTCCCTGCAACGGAACTTCGACAAGATGAGGCCTCATAACGAATAAGCCTCGTAAAGGCGGACGGAGTGCAACGTTTCTATGCGCGGACGCCCCATTTGCGGGCAAGGGCATCGCTTTGGATCGACGCAGTTCGGCCATAACATGCAGGAGCATGCTGCTCCCGACATTCGACGGAAGACTAAGCAACTGTCATGCCGCGTGCTGCACGCGCTTGTTGTGAGTCTCCACGCGGCGACAACAGTATGGCCGCTTGCTTTGTCCGTTGGAAGTCGCTCCGACATTTTGTACGTGGCTTGCAATCGATCGGTGGCGGACATCAATCAACGGGAGTCTTCAGCGCTGAGGTCCTGCCGCGCTTGCCTCGGTCGATGCGCAGCAGTTCGTGACGTTGCAAGACGTTGGCCTCGCAGTATCGGTGAGGCGCACCCGGACTCGGATCAGTCGCAAGGTGCCAGGCTTCGAGACCTTGGCAAATTGCCGCCGGCTCTTTCCCGCTACCCGCGGGCCCTTGCCGCCACCGTCCAGAGGAAGCGGTTATTCGCTGCAGCAGGGGCAGATTTCGGGGACGAAAACCGTGAGCGTCGCCGAGTAGGACGTCGTTTCGTAGTCGGGGCCGGCTTCGTCGGGGGCGTGGTGATGAGCGACAACCAGATATTGGTCACCAGTTCGAGGTGTGAACGACACGTGCCCCGCAGCATCCGTCATCCGCTCGTAACGGTCGTCGAATTCCGGATTGAGCGAGTCGCGGCGCGGGATGAACGACACGGGGACGCTCGTAAGCGGCTGGCCCTTGAACAACAGCCGCACCGTCAGCTCCTGTCCTGGCCCCATAGGCGTAACGGGATTTGTGACGGGCACCAACTCCAGCGGGTGACCGAAGACGGTGTCGAAACCAGGATTGTGCATCGACACGGAGTCAAGCTTGTCGCTGACGACGAAGCACGTCTTGCCGCTTTTGATTGACCGCACCGGCCGTCCGTGGTTGACGACTCCGTCCCGTGAGTGAGCGATCATGTGTAAACCGGGCCGCGTTGTGGCGAACTTCCCAGTCCAGTAGCCTTCATTTGGCGCGTACCCGACGTCCACAAGGAGGGGCGTCAGGTCAAATATCTCGCCATCCGGTGAGCGGACATCGAGGGTGCTGCCGTCCAGACGGATCTTGCTCGCCAACTTGAAGTCGCGGTGCGAGTTTCCGTGATTGCCGAGCTTCAGGTCGATATAGACTGCATCTCCCGTGCGGACGAGATTCGTATTGGTCTCGACCCACGTATCGTGCGCGGAAGCCGCCGCACAAAACCAACTGCACAGGAGAAGAGTCAGGCTTAGTCGCATGCTCTGATTTCGTTGAAGTCCGCTTACATCTTGCGACAGATGGCTTCGGCCATTTCCTGGGTGCCGACGGCGGTAGGGTCGTTGCGGTCGGCCTTCATGTCGTAGGTGACGTCCTTCCCTTCGGCG
>JAHBXU010000151.1 GCA_019636315.1 Planctomycetaceae bacterium
CGGTCAGTGGACAAGACTCACAAAACGGCTCGACTCACCGCCGCAGAAGACACCTTGGGAGACCCAACCAAGGCCCTGCGGGTTCAGTTGCCTCGCAGACGCGTCCGGACATCGGCCAGCCATTCGAATCGTCATCGCTAAAACTCGGGATCATTCGCGAATCGAACGGGCACGACCTCTCGGGATCGCAGCCGCCAGGTGCTTGATTTCGGCCGAGGGACCTGGCGGCAACTTCGAATTTTCAGTGCGAGGACATCACCGTGAGGACACCACCGACTCCGCCCGGTGTCCGACCGCCGTGGCCTCAGGAACGCGGTCTGCGCCAGATGGTGAATGGCCATTGGCGCACAAAGTCGATATGACAGATGCCCTTGGCCGAGTTCATCGTCACATCGGACGGAAAGACGTCTTCTGATGGCCGCAGCGCATCCGATTCCGGTGGACCTCCATGAACTGGCCGCACGAATGCTCCACGACTACGACGCGCACACGCCGAGCACATTGTTTGCTGACGGCTTTCGGCCGACACTCGACCAGGCGCGCCTGCTGCAGGACGCGGTCGCCCGCATGCGTCTCAAACGCGGGGAACAGGTCATCGGTTACAAGATCGGTTGCAAGATCGGTTGCGTGGCGCCGCAGAATCAGCGCAACAATGGATTGACGCATCCGGTGTGGGGGCGCCTGTGGTCCCGCGAACATTATCAAAGCGGCTTGCACCTGCCCCGCCGCGACTTTGCCAACGTCGCGATCGAAGGGGAGTTCGCCGTCCTGCTCAGCCGCGATATCGATCCCGCGCATGCGTCACTCGACGTGGTCGCCCGCGCTGTGGAGCGGATCGTGCCGGTCATTGAGTTGCACAACCTCGTGTTCCGCGGGGGAGATCCCAAGGGACCGGAACTGATCGCAAATAACGCCATCCATGCGGGAGTCGTTCAAGGACAGGGAGCACTGGTGACTCCACAAACGGTGACGACTGACCTGGCGATCGAGTTCGACGGACAGATTGTCGACGCCTGGGCGGATATTTCCTGGCCGGATGACATTCTGCAGGCCGTGGAATGGCTCGTCGGATCGCTGCTCTTGTCCGGTGAGCGGTTGCACTGCGGCCAGTGGATCCTCACGGGCGCCTGGGGCCCGCCGCTGCCCGTGTCGGCTGTCGACCACGTGCGCATCCGCTCCAGCGCTTTCGGCGACGTGGAAGCCTGGTTCCAGTGAACCGGGGCGCCCACTACTCGCTCATGCGGCGGTCCGATTTTTTCTCGCCGAGACAATAGAGGAACTCCTTGCGATTGGCGCCGGAACCCTGGGCGACGCGGGTATAGATGCGGCCATCGCAAATGCTGGGTGTGGCGAATGCCTCGGTGCCGAGCTGATTTCTCGCCAGCAATTCAAATTTCTCGGGGTTGGCTTTGAAGACGAACGTCGTGCCCTTCTCGATCGATTGGTAGATCGTGTCACCAGCGAGTACCGGAGACGCGGAGACGGGTCCGGCAAGACGCTCACGCCACATCTCCTGGCCGTCGGCGGCCCGCCAGCAATAGGCCACCCCCTTATCGGTGAGTGCGTAGAGGTAGCCGTCATGAGCGAGCATCGATTGCTCATAGCACTTCTGGTCGTTCTGCCAGACGATCTTCGCGGAGCCGTCGGCTTTGACGCAAATCGTTTCCGAGTCGGGATATCCGCCGCTGGCGAAAACGAGATCGCCGTCCCAGACCATCGTGCCGCAGGTCGCCATTGTCGTTCCAGGAACATGCCACAGCTCATTCCCGGTCGCCGGATCATAGGCCGCAATCCGCTCACAGCCACTGATCAAGAGCTGATCGCGTCCGGCGACGTGGGCCACGACCGGTGATGAGAAGCTCAACAGCTTGGGCCGGTCGGTCTTCCAGACCACATCTCCCGTCGTGACGTCGTGTGCCGCCAGATAGCCTCCTTTTTCGTAATCCGCCGCCACAATCACCGTCGACCCGTAGAGCAGAGGAGAGGGGGCGTATCCATACTCGTACTGACGCGGGTCATACGAGCCGATGTCTCTGGCCCAGAGTTTCTTGCCGTCGACGCTGAGCGCTGCGAGCGTCAACTTGGCGTGATGATGAAAGACGACGAACAGCCGTTCGCCGTCGCAGGCGATCGTGCATGTTGCATGGGTGTTTTTGGGATGCGTTTTGGGAAATCCGCCCGAGCTGATCTCGGTAACCCAGACCTGCTCGCCCGTCTCCCGATCAAACGCGACCACCCCCTGCTGCTGTCGGTCTTCATCGGCTGTCGCCAGAAAGATCCGGTTGCCGACGATGGTCGGCGACGAATGGCCGCGGCCAGGGACCGGAGTTTTCCAGATGACGTTCTCACGGGCGCTCCATTCGATCGGAGGCTGCTTGTCCACCTCGGCGACGCCATTGAAGTTTGGCCCCCGCCACCACGGCCAGTCGCCCGCCTGCGCTTCCGTGACTGGAAAAATCGTGGCGCAGACAAGGAATGCCAAGATCAACCAGATACCCGGGACTGTCCGTTTCATCGAAGGCTCTTTCTTTGTGCGTGAGGGGTCTCACCACGAGAGATTCTGAGCAGACCGGAGTCTCTCGGCAAGGGAAGCCGCGCCACTCTTCACGATTGGATGCAGGAGCAAATTCCGGCAACACAATCGGACACGGCCAGAGCGTGCCGCACTCCACAAGGTCCCCAGCCGCCGGCTGGAGAAAGAAACTGCGGCGGCCGGCCATCAATGGTTAAACAGGAACTCGCGGCTCGTGAGTATGGCCCAGTACAGGTCCTCCACGACTTCGCGTTCGTCCCCACTGCCCGCCTCGGGCAGCATCTCGAGAAAATCGTCACGCTCGGACGATGTCGGATACCGCGACAGGCACGTCAGGTAAATCTCATCCAACAGCGTTGCATCCGACATGCCGGCGCGTCGCAGTTTGAGTAGTGCGTCAAGTCGATTGCCCGCAGCCGCCAGTTTCTCGTTCAGCGTCCCGCCGTTCGAGAGATGGAGCACCTGCACCATGCTGGGCTCATCGGAACGTTCACACTCGCAGGTAATGCGCCGCTGGTTGCGGCCGAACGTCTGGAGGAAATAGTTCTCAATCGCCGAGTCATACAACTGCACAGCCCGCGTGCCGAGGGGATAGAAGTCCGTGTCCTGCCGGTCGGCGCCGTCAAAGGCGATCTTGTTGAACGTCGAAGGCACCGCGGTGACCTGCACAACGGCGTCGTGCATCACCTCCGCCATCAGCCGCCGCGGATAGTAACGCGAATAGAACCGGTCTTCAGCCTCATTTCCCGGGAGGGGAGCGCTCGAACGCTGATAGGCGTTCGACTGCAGAATGGCCTTCATCAGGGACTTGAGATCAAAGTTCTCCTCGACCAGGAAGTTCGCCGCGGCACTCAACAGCTCTTCGTTGGATGCCGGATTCGAGACGCGCAGATCGTCAACCGATTCGATCAGCCCGACGCCGAAGAAGTTGGCCCACACGCGATTGGTGATCGAGCGGGCGAAGTACGGATTCTCCGCAGAGGTCAACCAGTCAGCCAGCGCGATCCGCCGATCGGTCGGATCGTCAAACGGCAGCGCGTCTGCGTCGAGCGGCGTCGGAGGCTGCGGCTTTCCGGTGCGGGGCTGGACGAGTTCCCCGGTCTCCACCACATACAGCGTCCGCAGACCGTCGCCGCTGCGGGTTTCGCCTCCCCAGCCCTTGGCCCGCACACGCGCGAACAGGCTGGCCATAGCATAGTATTGGTCGTTCGTCCACTTTTCGAGGGGATGGTTGTGACACTTGGCGCAGCCGATCGACAGTCCGAGAAACGCCTGACACGCGTTCTCCGCCATGTTCTCCGGATCCTGATGCAGGGCGAAGAAATTGGTCGCTCCGTTCTCGTAGCTGCTGCCGGTCGACGTGAGAATCTCGCGGACGAACTGATCCCAGGGTGTGTTGGCTTCGACCTGTCCGCGGATCCAATGGTAGTAGGTTTTGAGAGCCTGCGGCCGGAGCAGGTTGCCGTTGAGCATCAACACGTCCGACCACATATAGGTCCAATAATCGACGAACTCCGGCCGGTTGAGGAGTTCGTCAATCAGCCGATCGCGGCGGTCGTCACTGCTGTCGGCCAGAAAGCGGCGAACTTCGTCGGCGGTGGGCAACGCACCAATGGTGTCGATGAATGCGCGACGGACAAATTCTGCATCGCTGCACGGAGCCGATTTGGGCAGATTGAGACGCGTCAGTTGGGCGTCGATCTGCTCATCAATGAAATTCCGGGGCTCGCGGAGATCCGCCAGCTCCCCGTTCCCCGTGCTCGGCTCTCCATTTCCGAACGGCACGGTGATGCGGGCGATCGCGAGTTGCGACGCATACCACGCGACAAGGGCGCCCTCGCCGGCGCCGAGAACCGAGGCTTGTCCGTTGTCATCGATCGTGGCGACTGCCTCGTTCGCCGATGACCATTTGACCCATCGGGTCACATCACGGGAGGTGCCGTCGGAAAAGTGCGCCTCGACGGTCATCGCCTGCTGATCGCCACGGGCGTGAACGGACCGCTCCGGCTGGATCGACAATGAGGCGACGTGCGGATCGTGATCGCCGGGCGACGGCGCCCCTTGAGCAATCCAGTCCGCAATGATTCGATACTCGACGGAATCCGTATCGAAACGTAACCCGCCTTTATGAGGAATGGCGCCCGACGGCTTCGTCAGAATCAGACTGCGCCCCGGATCCGCCAGCGCGACCCGGCGCCCCTGGTGCTGCTTGACAATATTGAAGTAATCCGCCTGGGGATCGTAGCCGCGCAGCGACAAACGAAATCCCCCCTTACCCGCCAGCGCTCCGTGGCACGCACCCGAATTGCAACCATGCTTGGCAAGAATCGGCAGGACGTCGTTCTGGAAGCTGACTTGCTGGGGAACATCCGCGGCACCGACGCGGCAGAAGCCGAACGTCAACAGACCCATACCCGACAGGAGAGCTGGCAATCGAATCATGGTCAGTCAGTCAAGGAGGACAACAATGCGGCTGGCAGTGCTTCGACGGTTACGCCACTGGTCATGAGATCCGACGCCGCACCGTCGGCGGTCGCTCCAGAATGCCGCTTCATGGAGTTCGCGTCAATTCCGCGCGAAACGCTTCCATCAAGGTCGCATCGTCGTCGCGCAGATGCTCCACGGCAAAGCGTGCGGCGACGTCAAGCGGAAACCCCGGGAGTTCCTGACTCTCGGAGACCGCCTGATAGGTCCCGTCCTCCAATCGATGGACAGCGAGAGCGTCCCCTCGCCAAACCCAAACTTCGGGGACTCCCAGCGCCGCATAAATGGCGAACTTGAGACGCGAGTGCGTTGTGATGTCGATCTCAATCGCCAGATCGGGAGGCGGATCCACGTTCAGGTCGAGTGTCTCCTTCTGCTGCACGTAGGGAACATTCCGTGCATAGTAGCAATTATCTGCCTCCAGCCCCTTCTTTTTGAACTCATCCAGCAGCGTCCACCGGCCAAATCCCATGATCGGTTGACCTGAGAAGTGCGACCAGATGGCGAACATCAGTGTCAACAGATGGGAAAGCCGCTCATGGAGCATTCCGGTGGTCATCAGCAAAAGTTCCCCGTCGGCGTAGTGCATGCGGACGCCGTTGTTCTCCGGATCGTCGCGGTAGGCACGATACTGATCCCAGGTGACGCCCCCCAGCAAGATGACGTCGTTCTGCGGTCGCGTTGCCGGCGGAACTGGAACTGCTTGTTGCGAGAGAGTTGCGGTGCTCATCGAACAACTCGAAATGGGGACCAACGACAACAAACCGAATCGTAACCCAAAGCGTCATTGAGGGATATCCGGTTCCTCGCACGCTGATGCTTCGGGTGACCGAGACTGCGGGACATCATCTCAGGATGCGTGCGAAAGAGACGCATGCCAGATGCCGGGTGCACAGAGTCCAGCGTTACGATTGACGCAAGTCGTGTCAACCAGAACGCCGTGGGGAGGCGAATCAGCAGGATGGGCTGAAATCGGCATTCCGCTGGCGAGTCCCCAACGTCGCGGAGAACCGCCGATGGACCGCGCGGACGCAATGAGATTCCGACGGAGATGTGCGCGGCGGCCCGTTGTTTGTCAGGCGCGCCTCGTGGATTACGTCGTGAGCAGTTGGCGGATCATCATGATGGCGGCGGGGCCGACCAGCACGACGAAAATACCCGGGAAGATGAACAGCACCAGCGGAAAGATCATCTTCACCGCCGTTTGAGCCGCCTTTTCTTCCGCCATTTGAGATCGCTTGATGCGCATGCTGTCGGACTGCACGCGCAGGGCTTGCGCAATCGACGAGCCGAAGCGGTCGGCCTGAATCAGAATCGCTGCGAGCGACTTCATGTCGTCAACGCCGCTGCGGATCCCCAGGTCGTGCAGCACTTCGCGCCGCGGGCGGCCCATCTGCAACTGCATATTACACATGGAGAACTCGCTGCAGACATCCGGCGAGGCGTCCGACAGTTCTTCCGCCACGCGACGCATGGCCGCATCGAGCCCCAAGCCGGATTCCACACACACAACGAGCAAGTCGAGGGCATCGGGGAGCGAGAGGAAGATGCGTTCGATGCGGCTTCTGCGGAGAAACCAGAGCACCATTTCCGGAATGTAGAACCCGAGTCCTCCTCCGATTGCCACCGCAGTCAGTCCCGCCTGAGTCACTCCGAAGGAGATCAACCCATAGCCGCCGCCCGCCATGACGCCGCCGACAAGTCCGGCCGTTTTCAACGCGAGATAGAATGTCGGCGCGTTGGGAGAATTGAAGCCGGCGTTGGCCAGGCGGACCTTCAGTTCGCTCTGTTCGAGGTCGCTTTTGGGAGTGAGGGCTTTCGACAGCGTGGGGGCCGCCTTCTTGAACATGCCCTTCACGCCATCTTCGTTGGCATCTTCCAACGTCTTGGATCGCTTGCGCGGGTCCTTCAACTCCTCCAACCGCTGAGCCGCGCGCGACTTGCGGCTGGTGAACATGCTGAACACGCCCCAGACGCCGGCCGTGATGGCGACGAACAGGGCATACGGCGCGAGTGTTGCGAAGTCCATGGCGGATGCAATTGATGAGTTGATGAATCGATCAGTCAACGAGGTGATGAGCTGTCCCGGCTGATTCGTTGCGCGGCCTGCCCCGGGCTCGTCAACGCATCAACATGTTCTCTCATCAGCTCCTTACACTTTGATGGCGACAATTTTCTTGATCGTGATGGCTCCCAGGACCTGAAGCACGGCGGCGAGCGCGACCATCTTGCGGCCCAACTCGTCGGTGAACAGGAGCATCACGTATTCCTGATTGAGGTAATACACGGCGAAAAACAACGCGATCGGCAACGCCATCAACACGACGCCGCTGATACGGCCTTCGCCGGTCAGAGCCGCCACCTGCCCCAGGATGCGGAATCGTCCGCGGACGATATGGCCGATCTTGTCGAGGATTTCTGCCAGATCGCCGCCCGACTGCCGCTGAATGGCGACCGCCGTGGCGAAGAACTTGAAGTCCATGTTGGGCATCCGCTTGTGCAGGTTCTTGAGTGCCGCCTCGATGGGAATGCCCAGGTTCTGTTCTTCATAGGCCATGCCGAACTCCTTGGAGATCGGATCGGGCATTTCCTGAACGACCACGCTCAGGCCCGAAGCCAGGCTGTGCCCCGACCGCAACGCGCGGGCGACGAGTTCCAATGCATCCGGCAGTTGCATGGCGAACTTCTTGAACCGGCACCGACGCCGCCAGAGAAGCCAGCCCAAAGGCAGCAACGCGAACAGCATCGCACAGAAGGGATACATGGGGAGCGGCGCACGGCCGATCGTGGCGACAACCAGACCGACCGCAGCACACGCCAGCGTGATGCCAAAAAACTTCGATGGGCTGATGGGAGAGTCGGCTTGAACAAACAGCAACTTCAAGTTGCTGAATTTCTCCATGATCTTGTCCGTCAGCGCGGACAACCCGCTCACTCCTTCACGGAGCAGCACGTCCTTCGTCACCTGGCTGGCTTCTGCGGCTGTTTTCTTGCCCGTCAGGATCTGCAGACGGGTTTCCAACCCACGGTCGCTGAAATCCGTGAACAGCGAGAACGCCGCGATCACGAAGGCGGTCACGCCGACGAACACGGCGGCAGGAATCAGGATC
>JAHBXU010000152.1 GCA_019636315.1 Planctomycetaceae bacterium
CCCCGTCGCGGACGACTGACCGACTCGACGAAGGGGCGATTGGGGGAATCGCCGATGCGTCGTGCCCGAATCAATTGTCGCGGCCGACGGGCAGAATTCCACTGCTGCGTTGTCGTGGATCAAGTTCCTTCGTTGCCGTCAGGACCGGTTTGTAGCCGAGCAGCGGCGGCGAGAAGGGATTCGGAATCCAAGGCAGCTTTTCGTTGGGCTTCATCGTACTCATGTCGAACGTGTATACCGTCTCCCGGGTCTGAGCCGGATCGATGAGGCGAATGGCCTTGGGGACGCAGTAGGTCGCATCCAGTAGAACCTCGGCGCGACTCCATTCGCGGGCATCGTCGATCTTGAGCGGCATCGCGACGATATGATACGTCCCGCGAACGTCTTTGGTTCGCGGTGGATTGTGCTGGCTGCCCAGCGACATTTGATAGCGTTCCTTGAGCTTGTCCGCCTTCATTCCAAACAGGAACGGCAACGGACCGTCGATGATATTCTCGCCGCGCTGATGCGGGGGAATCTCGAGTTTGTCGTACGTCTTATCTGACACATCGACCGAGAGGACCATCGTTCCATCGCACGACCAGATTTTGGGCGACGCGGCCTCAACGCGATACTGCTCGCCGCTCGGGGATTTTTTTCGCGGCTTTTCCGGCGGATCGACAAGCTGCGGCTGCTGATTGATGTTGAAATCGATGCGGCCCTTGTCGGGTGACTGGAACCAGAACGATCCAATGGCGCGCTTCTCAACGAGAAACACCGAGTCATACTCGAATTGCTGATGCTCGCCGCGCAGCTTGGTGATATGGGCGGTTTTCTTCTCCCAATCGAGGAGCACACGCTCCAGTTCCTGGGGGTTGACGACCACCGGCTGCGTCTCTGGCCGCTTCTGCCCGGGTTCTTCGGATTGAATCCGCTGCACTCCGGCCGGATCGGGTGGCTGGGCTCCGGTGGGCCGCGGAGCACGCGGTTGCTGCTGCGCGAGCAGAGGAGCCGAGACCCCGGCAGACAATCCGCCTGCCAGGAGATATTTGAGCATCTGGCGACGTTCCATCGTCACACAAGTTCCCAAATGAGTTGAGGTCGTGGATTGGATTGATGCCGCCGAGAGGCAAGTTCCCGCAAGGGATTCCGCCAATCGAACGGGGAGGGTGGCCGAGGGGCCATTCCGTGACGGGACTGTCCGCAACTCGGGGCGGGGCCGTGCGAGGGGGAGTCTAGCAAGACATGGTGGAACAAGACTAGGCCGAAATGTTCAGAGAATCACACCCCGGCCGAATTCGCACGTGACGCCGATCATGTGCCCGTTGCTCGACTTGCGACAACTCAACCTGATTCGAGCCCCCACGCTCAGGCACGGCTCCGCGATGTGCGGGAATGGGAATTCTTCGTAACCGGAAGCGTCTGTGAGGAAAATCCGATCTCCCATCGCGCTTAAGAATGCACCGGGTCGCCTCGGCGCAATCAATGGAAAACGGGCCGCTCCACGTTCCGCTACCCGCAGGCATCGGTTCACTTACGATCGATCACCTGTTCTCGACGAACAACCGATTACAGGAGCCACGTGGCCAATCCGAGGTAATACGAAAGCGTGCACAGATCGGTCAGTGTGAGGACGATGGGGCCTGAGGCGAGCTTGGGATCCCGCCGGGCGGCGAGCAGCAGGGTCGGAATGGCGAGTCCCAACGCAGCCGCAGTCGTCACGGCCAACAAAATTGCGAGCAGCAACGTGAGGGCCACGGTCCCCTCGCGAAGCCACACCAGCGCCGTTACAGCAATGAGACTGCCGGCCGCCGCTCCCAACATGGCGCCCACGGGAATCTCGCGAGCCAGTGCGGCTAACGTTTCCCGCCACCGAAATCGGTTCCCGGGATGCGCCTGCAGCGCCAGACTCAAGGTCTGAATGCTCACGCTTTCGGCAATCGCCAGGACCACCGGGATGAATAGTGACAGCGCAACAGCGCGTTGCAGCACGCCTTCAAATCGTCCAGCAAGAAAGGCACAGGCAATTCCTCCGAGGATATTGCACATCAACCACGGAAAACGACGTCCGAACACGACCGGCAGGCCCGCCTGCTGCACCTGAGCCAGTCGCACACCGATCATCTGAAAGACGTCCTCGCTCTCGTCACGGCGGGCCAGTTCGGTCATTTCATCGGTATACAGCTCGACGTCGACGACTCCCACGATGCGGCCATCGGCGTCCACAACCGGCGCCGCGAGCAAACGGTGCAGGATGAAATACTCACAGGCATCGAGCAGAGTGGCCGAGTCCGGCAGCGACACGACCTCCTTTACCATGATCTCCGTCACGGACGTCTCGGGCGGGCTCAACAGCAGTCGCCGCGTCGGCAGCACCCCCTTCAGTACTCCCTCAGAGTCGACGACGTAAAAGTAGACAATCCGGCCTGTCGGCCGCGTGGCCCGCACCTGTTCAAGCGCCCCGCCCACCGTCTGCGTGTTAAGCACGCGTACGAAATCCGTGCGTGCGTGCTGGAGGACGGGCTCGTCATAGTGGTCGGGCTTCGGAACCTTCACCTGCATAGAACTTTCTTGTCAATCAAGGAGCCGGAATCAGCCGCGCGGCGCGAAAGGAGGGTGTATAGCGACGGCGCAAATTTGACAACACCGGTCAATCGTGGTCGCCGGCCCGGGGTGTCGGAGCGGATTTCGGCAGATTCCGTGAACCGCGCGTGTCATGCCGTTACAGCCTGAGGCGAATCGGCATCTCCTCCGGGTTTCCGGCGTGCTCACCCGCCTCTCGCGTGAGCGCATGGCTCCCCTCAGAGACTCCACAACCAACATCAATGTGCTCGGGAGTCGCCAGGTTCACGAGAATTTCCACGACTTGGCTCGTCACTCAGCGGACTCCTCAATGCGAGCGGAATCACTCGCGATGGAGACTTCCCTCCGTGCGATTCGCGTGCACTCCGTCCCGGCGCGCACCCCATCAGAGAGTTTCGGATGCCGGAATCGGATGGAAGAATACGCAGCGATTCGCCCGGCCTCATGGGTTGCAGCGGAATCCATTCGCCAGTGCCGATCGATTCCCGCACCGCCTGGTCCGAATCTGTGACGGGATCGTTGCGTGCGTCGTCTGTCCTGTACAGAATGTGTCTTGTCCGTCGACCGCCGATTCCAGGAGGCTACCGATGTCTTACGTATCCCGCCCGTCAGCTGCATTTCGACGAATCGCGCACGCGTTCGTGTTCCTGCTTCTTGCCGGGATGATCGACTCCACGCAGGGGGCGGACATCCAACCGGTGACCGACGTCGAGCAGCAGCCCCTCGTCGCCGCCACGCAACGGTTGATCGAGGCGCTCGCCTATGTCGGCGCTCCGCTCAATGCCGATGACACGAAATCCCTCACAGCGGCCATGGCGGAGACGGACAAGGTCAAGTCGGTGACGGACATCCAGAAGGTGCTTGACCCTCACTGCCTCGCGGTGGTGACCATCAATCCGGAGAGCCGCGTGTCGGCCGTCGAAGGGCCGGTGAAGAAGCAGCTCGTACAGCAGGGCTGGCGGTCATTCCTCGTCAAGGTGCACAACGAAGCAGGAATTACCGCAGCACTCGACGTCACCAGTCCACAGGCGGCCCCGGCTTATCAACAGGGAAAGCATCCCCGGGAACGTCCGCAGACGGCGGACAAACTGGTGACGAACTCCGAATCGGCCCAGCGGTTTCTGGATGTGGAGTCGTTCGGCAAGCAACCCCTCAAGCCAAACCTCTCCGGCCTGGCGGTCGAATACCGCATCGTACAGCTCTTCTCACGGGATTCCGGCAAGCGGGAGGCCACGCTGGAATTCAATGTCGGTCAAGGAACGCAGGATCTGGGATTCCGCAGCGAAGTCCCCATTCTGTTTGAGTGCCTGCCGTCCGTCGAAGTCGTCCTCGGAGTCGAGGACTTTGACGGCACGACCACAACCGCCGCTTTCGTCATTCGCGACGAATGGAACCGGGTGTATCCGAACCCCGCCCGGCGGCTCGCTCCCGACTTCTTCTTCCACGAGCAAATTTACCGCGCTGACGGCGAGAGCGTTCATCTCCCTCCCGGCAAGTACACCGTAAGCGTGTCGCGCGGCCCCGAGTACAACGTCGCCAAGCGCACCATCACCGTCCCCGAGGGTGTCGTCAGCCATCGTGAGGCGTTTGCTCTCGATCGCTGGATCCATGCGAAAGAGCGGGGCTGGTTCTCCGGCGACCATCACGTCCATGCCGCGGGATGCAAGCACTACGACAGTCCGACCGAAGGCGTCGGCCCGGGCGACATGCTGCGACACATCCTGGGCGAGGACCTCAACGTCGGCTGTGTTCTCAGTTGGGGACCGTGCTGGTACACACAAAAGCAATACTTTGAAGGCAGGACGTCGGCCCTCTCCCGACCCAACTACCTGATGCGGTATGACGTCGAGGTGAGCGGATTCCCATCGTCCCACGCGGGACATTTGTGCCTGCTGCGACTGACGGAAGATGATTACCCCGGCACCGAGTACCTCGAGCAATGGCCAAGCTGGACATTGCCCGTGCTCAAGTGGGGGAAGGAGCAGGGGGGCGTCGTCGGCTACTCGCACTCCGGCTGGGGATTGACGCTGCCGGACGTGATGCCGGACGGATCGCGGCAGTTCTCGACGAATCGTCTGGGCGGGGCCCCGGCTGGCTGGAACGGAAAGGCGGCCAGCAAACTGCCCGACTATGAGATGCCCAAGTTCGACAGCATCGGAGCCAACGAGTACATCGTCACGGTCGCGCACGATGTGTGCCACTTCATTTCGTCCGTCGATACGCCGGCGATCTGGGAACTCAATATCTGGTACCACACGCTCAACGCCGGCATGCGGGCCGTCATCAGCGGCGAGACCGATTTCCCGTGTATCTATGGAGAAAAAGTCGGCCTGGGCCGCGTGTACGTCAAACTGCCGACCGACGGGACGCTGGATTACGACGCCTGGGTGCAGGGACTCAAGGACGGACGGAGTTATTGCGGCGACGGGTTGAGCCACGTCGTCGACTTGAAAGTCAACGACGTCAGCCTCGGCGAACCGGGCACCAAGGGCGTTGTGAGTCAGTTGGACCTCGACAAGGCCGGTCCGGTGACGGTGACGTGTGACGTCGCCGCCATTCTGGAGCCCCAGCCCACCGAGGAGACCGAACGCATTCGCAACGCGCGGCTCGATATGAAGCCCTACTGGCACATCGAGCGATCACGCATCGGCGATTCACGCAAGGTGCCGGTGGAGTTGGTCGTCAACGGCTATGTGGCTGCTTCCCAGGAGATCGAGGCGGACGGCAGCGTGAATTCGCTGTCGTTCGACGTGGACATCCCACATTCGTCCTGGATGGCCGTGCGCATCCTGCCGAGCGTGCACACGAACCCGGTGTATGTACACGTCGGTGATCAACCGGTGCGAGCATCGCGTCGCTCGGCAGAATGGTGTCACAAGGCAGTCGACGTCTGCTGGAACGCGAAAAAGGAACAGATTCGCGAGTCGGAGCGCCCCGCCGCCAAAGCTGCCTATGATGAAGCGGCGAGAATCTTCGCTCAGCGGGCTGCTGAATCGGCCGCCGATTGATCAGCAGGCCTGAGTGGCTTAATTTCACAGCGGTCCGTTCCTCAGCACACGCCGGGGAACGGACCAAACAAGACTCCGTCCTGAACCACCAACCATCAACACGGGAGACTCCTGGGTGACTGCCGCTGCCGACGAACTGCTGTGCCCTGTCTGCGGGAGTGAGAGCGTGCATCCCGCGAGGCCGCGCGTCCTTGACCGCCTGGTCCGGCTGACAGGCGCCCGCCCGTATTGGTGCGCCGATTGCGGCGAGCGGTTCCGGTCGACCGCGCCGCTGCCGCTCGGCCCCGGGATGGAGTTCACCGCGTCCGAAGCAGTGCCCGCAGTCTGCCCGAATTGTGAGCGAGAAACCGTCATCCGCCTGACGCCCGGCGAACGCGAAATGGCCGTGCAAGAAGGCTGGGTCGTCTCCTGCCCAGACTGTCGTGCACTGTTCCCCTTCATCCGTCCGAGTTGATCTTCCTCGGTCGGAGATCAGATTCGCAAAGGGGCCGCTCGCACCGGGAACGACCGCTGTCCATCCCCGATGCTGCTGACCCGCCAATCCATCGTGCATAAAGCACGGTCAGAATATCCAGAAATCTCGCGCTGACACCACAACAAAAAAAACGAAAAGCCCGACAAAACAGCACGCCCCGATAGCTCAGTTGGATAGAGCATTGGTCTTCTAAACCAAGGGTCGCAGGTTCGAATCCTGCTCGGGGTGCTTTTCAAGGAGATGCGGAAGGGCTCGTCTGCAGTGAGGGGTGTTCGCACGGTCTTTGCGAGATGGTGGCGGGGGTTCGTTGTATGCCGCGAAAATCTCCAGGCGGCTGAGGGGCGATTGAACAATATGGATTCTGCAGCCGTACGGAGATGAAATCGGGCGTCCGCCGCCCAATACGCAGGCTTTCAAGCCGTCTCGAACAAGACGATGAGTCAGGTGTTTGAATGAGTCTGCGACCATCCGCCCGATCCGAGTCGTCCGTGGTTGATCGGGATTTGATTGCTCTTGTTGATCGCGGCGAGCACGACGGGTGAGGTGCGATTCGAGTCGCAACCGGCCATTAGCTCGCGGCAGGCTCGCGCAATCCGGGAACCTGCTTGTGCACGAGATCGAGAAACTCACGCCGCTGGTCTTCTCCGGCAAACGCCTTCCAGGGAATCTCCAGATCGCTCCCCTTGTCACCGTCGAAGTGCAGATCCAGACCCAAGTCTGTCTCTTCGACTTGCGACAGGCGCGACCACCAGTAGCGGTAGCCGAGCGGACGCGCGCGATCGCGCACGCTCAGGCCGCGGTCATCGGCTTCGATCACAACGGTTGTGTCATACATGGATGCCGGCATGAATGTCATGACGGCACGGCCGATCCAGAAAAGGCTGCGAGGGAACGTCCAGAAGTGCACGACGAGGAGCATCAGAAACACCCTGAACCACCAGTCGTGAGTGCTCCAGGAGCCAATCAACCACAGTGAGGCGAGGCACGCTACACTCCGACGAAACCACGACGGCTGAGTCTGCGCCTTCATACGCGCAAACGACGCCCGCGCGTCGTCCTTCGTCACGTCATATTTCAGCGTGAATGGCGCTTCGGACATGGCGCCGTGTCTCCCGACGTAGTGACGTGTGGTCACAGGTAGAGTACCATGCGTTCACAGTGTTGTTAATGCGCGGCAGGTGGCGCGGGCCATCAAGGTGGTCAATGCAGGCGAGTGATCGATATCACAAGCGGGTCGAATGGAGCGACAGGGACGGCACATCTATGGGCCGTTGTCCGGACTTGATCACCGGCATTCACGGAGACGATCCGATCAGACTCTACGCCGAACTGTGTGAAGTCATTGAAGACGTCGTGCGTCATTTTTCGCAGAACGAGCGGCCATTGCCTCCACCGCGCGTGCGGCCGATGCAGGAGGTGTAGGCTGTCTGTGAGTGCTTATCCGCCAGGCGTTCTTGGGAGACGCAAAACATGTTGAACAAAGTACTGATCGTCATCGGCGATGCGACGGAGACCGTCGATACGCTCTATCCGTACTACCGGCTGGTGGAGGATGGGTTCGAGCCGGTCGTCGCGGCTCCGGAGAAGCGCACGTATCAGATGGTGATGCATCAGACACGGCCGGGATGGACCATCACCAAGGAGTGGGAAGGGTACACCCTCGACGCCGACGTTGCGTTCAAGGAGATCGACCCGACAGGTTACGTGGGGATTTTCTTCAGCGGTGGGCGGGCGCCGGAGTACATCCGTTATGACGAAGACCTGGTGCGGGTCACGCGGCACTTCTTCGAAACCAATAAGCCGGTCGGCTGCGTGTGCCACGGGGTCGAGATCCCGGCCTATGCGGGCTGTGTGAAGGGTCGCCGCATGGCGACCGTCCCCAAGTGCCGGTTCGATCTGGAAGTGTGTGGGGGAATCTTCGTCAACGAACCGTGCGTGATCGACGGCAATCTGGTCAGCGGTCGCACGTGGATGGATCATGGACACTACGTGGGCCCCTGGATCAAGTTGCTCCGCGAAGCACGGGAGCGGAGTTAGCGACCAAAACTCAAGCCGTCCCCTGTCGGCAGCGCCAGC
>JAHBXU010000153.1 GCA_019636315.1 Planctomycetaceae bacterium
GACATTTTGCCGCCTGGGATGCTGCCGCGACTCTTTCGCCGGTCTCAATCGCGGACCGACTGGAAGACGGCGTCTTCCGATTTTTTGAGCACCGGGACATCAATCTCGGTCGGCCTCCGGACTGGCATCGGCATCCGGTCACCGGCAAGCGTTATTCCGTCGACCGGCACTGGAGTGAGATCTCCGACTTCGCCGCCGGAGATATCAAATATGTGTGGGAGCCGAGTCGGTTCGCGTGGGTTTATCCGCTCGTCAGAGCGTATTGGCGCACCGCGGACGAACGTTACCCGCAACTGTTCTGGGAACTCATCGAGAGTTGGCGGCACGGCAATCCTCCCCAACAGGGAGTGAACTGGAAGTGCGGGCAAGAGGTCGCCCTGCGCACGATGGCCTGTTGCTTCGGGCTGTACGGATTCGCCCACTCCTCGGCCACAACCCCGGAACGCACCGCGTTGCTCGCACACGTGTTGGGCGTCTCAGGCGAGCGGATCGAAGCCAATTTGAGCTACGCCGTCAGTCAACAGAACAATCATGGGATTACCGAGGCGGCCGGGTTATGGACGCTGGGATTGTTGTTTCCAGAATTCTCCGCGGCAACACGTTGGGTCGACCTGGGGCGGACGGCACTGGAACGACAGTGTCGCACCCTGATCGATGACGACGGGGTGTTCTCGCAGTATTCCGTCAATTATCAGCGGGTCATGCTGCACGCCTGTGTGTGGGCCATCCGACTGGGAGACGTTCATCATCGCCCGCTGTCGGATCAACTGTGTGAGCGCGTGTCCCGCGCCGCGACGTTTCTCTGGAAACTGCAGGACGATCTGACTGGTCGACTTCCGCGATTGGGAGCCAATGACAGCGCACTCGTGCTCCCCTTGACGAACTGCGAGCCACAGGACTATCGGTCCGTCATCCAGACAACGGCTTGGATGCATTCGCAGACGCGTCGTTTTGCCGGCGGCCCGTGGGATGAAGAGTCATTATGGCTTTATGGGCCGGAGGCATTGGCGGGCGACTCAAGCGAGTCTGCGCGCGGCGATGTTCGGACGCCGATCGCCGGCTATTGCGTTCTCCGGGCGGACAACGGGCAGGTTGTCACCCGGGCCGGAGACTACCGTTATCGGCCGTCGCAAGCCGACATGCTGCATGTCGACATCTGGTGGCGGGGAGAGAATGTGGCCCTCGATGCCGGAACATTCACCTACAACGCCCCCGCCCCCTGGGACAGCCCGTTGGCGCGGACCGACGTTCATAACGCAGTCACCGTCGATGGACGCGATCAGATGGAACGCCATGGGCGGTTTCTGTGGCTGCCGTGGCTCCACGGACGACAGACCGAAGTCCGCTATTCTCCCAGGGGCCAATTCACCTACTGGGAGGGAAGGCACGATGGTTACGAACGTCTCCCCTCTCCCGTGACATACCGCCGCGGCATTCTGCGAATCGGCCGCGAGCATTGGCTCATTGTGGATGCACTGCAGAGCACCGCACCGCACACCTACCGTCTGCATTGGTTGTTGCCGGACATGCCCCACCTGTTCGATGACACGGCCCATCGACTCCATCTGCAAATGGACGCCGGCCGTTATGACGTCTGCGTCGCATCGACAGCCGAGCTTCACAGCACGTGCGTCCGGGCGGATCCGCATGGCCCGCGAGGCTGGTACGCGCCTCATTATGGCGACCGGCAACCAGCGCTCTCGTGGGCATTGATCGCCGCTGAAGCAAACGTCCGATTCTGGACGCTGCTCGGACCATCCGTCTCGGAGATGCACGTCGCGGCTGATCATCTCGACGTGTCGACCGAGGCGTGGTCGTGTCGCGTCGCGGTCGATAACGCAACCTTCCCCGGTGACGCATTGATCTTTCAGGCAACCATGACAGGGGCATTCGCGGATGACCTGCACATCGTTGCTCCCAGTTCACTCCCGACCCGATGAGCCGAATCCCATGCACGTGCTCTTAATTCATCAGGCGTTCATCTCGCCCAAAGAGGCTGGCGGAACGCGGCATCTGGAGTTGGGACAGCGATTTGTTCGCGAAGGCAACGCGTTCACCATTGTGGCGAGCAACCTCTCGTACCATAGCGGCAAGGCGGTCGAACCGTCCGACGGAGACTGCGAAGAGTACGACGGCGTCCAGGTGCGCCGCGCGTGGACACTGGCCGCGCTGCATCGCAGCTACGCCTGGCGCGTGGCGTCGTTCCTCACGTTTATGGTCAGTTCCATCTGGACGGCGCTGCGTGTGCGAGATGTCGACCTTGTGATGGGAACCTCACCGCCCATCTTTCAACTGCTCTCCGCGTGGTTCGTCGCCGTCATCAAGCGCAAGCCGTTTGTGCTGGAGGTACGTGACCTGTGGCCGGAGTTTGCCATCGACATCGGGCTCCTGAAGAATCCGGTGCTCATCTGGTGTGCGCGGGCGCTGGAGAAGTTCCTTTACAGCCGCGCGACGCATCTCGTCGTCAATTCACCGGCATACCGCGACTATCTGATCAACAAAGGCGTTCCGGCGGAGAAAGTCAGTTTCATCGCGAATGGTGTTGATACGTCGCTGTTCTCGCTGCACGTCGACGGCAGCGGCCTGCGAGATCAATACAAACTGAATGGGAAGTTTGTTGTGACGTACGCTGGGGCCGTGAGCATGGCCAACGATCTGGACGTCGTCCTTGATGCCGCGGAGATGTTGAAGGATGCCCCGGACGTCCACCTGCTGATTGTTGGGGACGGCAAGGATTGCTCACGCCTTCAGGAGCGGGCCGCCCGGATGCATTTGCCAAACATCACCTTTACGGGGCCGCGACCAAAGGATGAGATGCCGCGTTTTCTGGCGATGTCCGACGCCTGCCTTGCGACGCTCAAGGACATCCCCATGTTCCGCACGACCTACCCCAACAAGGTGTTCGATTATATGGCCGCGGGGCGGCCGACCATTCTGGGGATTGACGGCGTGATCCGCGACGTCATCGAAGCCGCGGACGGAGGCGTCGCGGTTCCACCGGGAGACGCGGCATCGCTCGCGGCCGCCATCCGAGAGCTGTCGCATGACCGTCCGCGCTGCGAACAAATGGGGCGCGCGGCACGCGAGTACGTGCAGCACCATTTCAACCGGGACCAACAGGCCATCGAGTTCCGGCACACGATCGAGCAGGTCGCATTGCGGAGGGCTGCTTGAAATGGCTCAGACATGGTATCGCCAGTACGGCAAACGGACGCTGGATCTCTCCGTGAGTGTTCCGCTCCTGGTCCTCCTCTCGCCGATGCTGCTCGGCGTGGCGGTGCTCGTGCGGTGGAAACTTGGCAGCCCCGTCGTGTTCGTTCAGCAGCGTCCGGGACGTCATGGTCGATCGTTTCGGTTGATGAAGTTTCGCACGATGACCGATGCACGCGATCACGACGGCCAACTTCTTCCCGACGATCTGCGCATGACAGCGTTTGGACGGTTCCTGCGTGCGTCGAGCCTCGACGAACTGCCGGAACTTTGGAACGTGGTGCGCGGGGAAATGAGCCTCGTCGGGCCACGCCCGCTGTTGGAACGGTATCTTCCGCTGTACACCGCTGAGCAAATGCGGCGGCACGACGTGCGTCCGGGCATTACCGGATGGGCGCAGATCAACGGTCGCAATCGATCCCGTTGGGATGATCGACTGGCGCTGGACGTCTGGTATGTCGATCACGTCTCGCTCCGGCGGGACTTGAAGATCCTTTTCGTGACGGTCATCAAGGTTGTGCGCCGGGACGATATCAGTGCCGATGGCTGCGCGACGATGCCGGCGTTTACCGGTTCAGAAACTCGGAGAGCGGCATGAGCATCGTCGATTGGCCAATGGATCGCCGGGAGGACCGACCGCTGGTGGTCATCGGCGGCGGCGGACATGCGAAGGTCCTGATCAGCGCGCTGCGGGCCATGGGGCACGACGTCGACGCGGCGTTTGATGACGATACGGCACGTCACGGGCAACGCCTGCTGGGCGTCCCCATCGCCGGATCGATCGAGCGCGCGGCAAGGCTGTTTCCTGATGCCGATGGCGTGATTGGGATCGGATCACCGTCTGTCCGGCGCGTACTCTCGTGCCGTCTGCCGTTCCACTGGATCCGCGTTGTGCATCCTCATGCCTGCGTCGATCCGACAGTCGAACTGGGCGAGGGGGTCGTCGTGATGGCGGGCGCTGTTGTTCAGCCGGAAACCGTGCTCGGACAACATGCCATCGTGAACACGAGCGCCTCCATCGATCACGACGGCCGCATCGGTGAGTTTGTGAACATCAGCCCCGGCGTTCACCTGTCCGGAAACGTCACAGTGGGAGATGCCGCACTCATCGGCATCGGCGCTTCGGTGCTGCAGGGGATCTCAATCGGCGCACGCACCGTCGTCGGCGGCGGTGCAGCGGTGATTCGTGACCTCCCCGCCGACGTCGTCGCCGTCGGCTGCCCGGCACGCATCATCCGTCCGGTTGAACTCGCCGCCGCGTGAGGCGGTCTGGAGAACGATGTTTCGTTCCCTCCGCCTGGTTGGGTGAGCGTCGCCCACTCAATCCATCGAATCCGGGCCAAACTTCAGCGCAAGCTCAGTTCCAGAACTTTTCGCCGTGCAGGTTGAGTTCGGGCCGGGCTTCGACCTCACAATCACCGTAGACCCTGGTCTGGCACGCGAGCCGCATTTCTCGTTCATGGCCGATCCGTGCGAAGAACCCAAGCGGGTTGATCCACGTGTTCAGCCATTCCCAGAATCCGCGACGGCTGACGTTCTCCTCACCCTTCTTGACGTACACCCGGCAACTGCAGCACATGCCGTTGCCACGACAATTGAAGTAGCGGTGCGGGCCGGTATAGAGCTCCACGCCGTTCTTCATCGCCTGCCGTCGCAAGTTGGCGCCTTCGGGAACGTCGATGGACTTCTTGTCGGAGAGAAACGTGACTTTCGGCATGGGAAACGATGATCTGCAATGGTTTGGGGATGGCTTCCGGCACCGGATAATAGAACGTCACCCGTCGATTTTCCACCAATTGTGTGAATGGCCCGGGAGCAAGCGGACGTCGCACATCGCCGGGCGGTCACGTCCGCTCAGACGCTGCGAGTGAAGCTGTGCTCGGTTCGCAAGTTCTGCGGCAGGTTCCGAGCGGCAATCAGCTCGGCGACGATGCTCACGGCAATCTCGGACACCGTTTGCGAACCGATGTCGAAGCCGATGGGGGCCCGCACGCGCGCGAGCATATCTTCGGAGAGACCGTCCCGCCGCAGGTCGTCGAAGATCAGGCGGATCTTTCGCTTGCTGCCGATCATGCCGACAAATCGCGCCGCCGTCGGTGCGAGCAGTGCCAGCGCCTCTTCATCATGATTGTGCCCCCGCGTGACAATGATGCAAAACGTCTGATCGTCGACTTCGACATCGGACAGCATCTCGGCGATCGGACCGACAATCCGACGCTCGGCATGCGGGAACCGGTCTGCGTTGCAGTACTGTTCGCGATCGTCGACGACCCAGACGTCAAAGTCCACATCGTGTGCGAGCGCCGCAACTTTCTGGCCGACGTGTCCGCCGCCAACGATCAGCAGCCGGCAGCGCGGGAGGACGGGCAGATACGAGATGCCCTGATCGACGTACGGCCGAGGACGCACGGAAAGGGCGCGTAGATTCTCTCGAACAACTCCCGGCGGGGGCTCCGCACCGGTCGTCGCCAGCACGTCTCCCTCCGCGTCAAATAGAAACTGTTCTCCGACGCGCTCCGCAAACCGCTCTTCATCGATCAGCACGGCCGCCGTGCATCCGCGGCCTCGTTCCACGGCATCGTGAAAAGCCTGAAAGTAGCGACGATCGTCCATCGGCGACAGGGGATGCACAAGCATCGTCATCCGTCCCCCGCAGATCAGTCCGTCGTCCCATCCATAGTCATGGTCCAACTGAAACGTGAGCAGTTCGGGACGTCCCCCGTCGAGGCGTTTGAGGGCCCGGCGTTTGACCTCGGCTTCCACGCACCCCCCACCGAGCGTGCCGACCTGCGATCCATCGTCAAACACGAGCATGGCGGCGCCCGCTTTTTGCGGCGTCGAACCGCGCGTCTCGACGAGAGACGTATAGACCACGGCTCGTCCTGCGTCTGCCGCGGCAATGAGTTCCCGAAGAATCCGATGCATGTCGTCCTGCTTAAAAGATCGTCCCTTTGACTGAGGGGCCACCTATTGTCGTCATCCTCTCGCGACGTCACAAGGCTGTCCGGGATGTTGTTGATTCGCTACGGCCGAACAAGGATACGTCCGGACGTCTCGCCGCGAAGCATCCGGGCGACCGTGTCGTTCGCCTGTTCGAGTCGAATGTCGCTGACGAGCTGGGGGACGTCGCCGAGCCTCCATTCACCGGCCAGTCGATTCCAGATCTGCAGACGGCGGTCGTAGGGGCAATGGGCCGAATCAATCCCGTCCAGCGTCGCGCCACGCAGGATGAAGGGATAGACGGTGAGGATCAGATCGTGTCCCCCCACGAGGCCGCAGGCGGCGACGCACCCGCGATGCATCAGTGAACGGATCATCGTACTGAGCGTCGATCCTCCGACGGTATCAACGCCGCCGGCCCAACGAGCCGCGAGTAGGGGACGTTTCGTCTCGTCCACGGCTTGTTCACGGCTGATGATTTCCGCCGCTCCCAGGGAACGGAGCCAGTCCGCTTTCTCCGGCTTTCCACTGACGGCTGTTACCTGAAAGCCCATTTTCGCCAGCAGGATGACCGCCAGGCAGCCGACGCCGCCCGTCGCGCCGGAGACGATCACGGGACCCTTTTCCGGAGTGACGCCATGTTCCTCCAACGAGAACACGCATTGGGCCGCCGTGAATCCTGCCGTCCCCAGCACCATCGACTCATCGGCGGTCATTCCGGGCGGCAGCGGGACGACCCAATCGGCCGGAGCGCGGACGAACTCGGCCCATCCTCCCCAACGACCGGATCCCTGTTCGTAACCGGTGCACAAGACCGCGTCCCCCGGCCGAAACTTTTCGGAGTCGCTCTGTTCGACGATGCCGGCCGCGTCAATTCCCGGGACGTGCGGAAACTTGCTCACGACCCCCGGATGCCCCTGCGTGGCAAGAGCATCCTTATAGTTGAGCGATGATGACTGCACGCGAATCAGCACTTCACCCGGCGGCAATTCGCGCAGTGGACGCGTTTCGACGCTGGCTTCTACCGAGCCGCCGCCCGTCTTACGGACGAGAAAACAGCGAAATGATTCGGGCGCCATGACATGTGTTCCTTTGGCCGGAGTCACCAGACTCGATAGGTGGGGAGAAGCTGGGGGTAGCGAACAGGGACCAGTTGGCTGGGGGGAATCGGCGACGGGTGATTGCAAGTATTGACTTGGGAATCCTGCAACCACGCACCGCGCCTCACGACCGCACTCCCTCCTGCGTCAGGTGCATGAAGGCTTCGTTGAGGTGCCGCTGTTCGGGGCCGAAGGAGACGATTTCGACGTGCTGCTGGAGAACGTGCCGCAGCAGTGTGTTCGAGTCGGTCGCGTCTGCTTCGCAGATGATTCTCACGTCGCGCGGATCGTCACCCGCATGAACATCGACGACTCCGGTCAGAACACGGATCGAGTCGACAAGGCCGGCGGCGGGCGATGCGAGCCGCAGTTTGAACGTCGGCTGTTCGGAATTCCGTGCGAGCAGGTCGTCCATGGAACCGGAGTAACGCGTCTGGCCACGGTCGATGATCGTCACACTGTCGCAGAGTTCCGCGAGTTCCGTCAGGATGTGGCTGCTGATAAAGACGGTTTTGCCCATGTTTCGCAACTCGCGGAGGATGTCCATGAGTTCGATGCGCGCCCGCGGATCAAGTCCTGATGCGGGTTCGTCGAGCAGCAGCAGGTCCGGATCGTTCACAAGCACGCGGGCCAGACTGACGCGCTGCTGCAGGCCGCGCGAGAGACCTTGAATCAAATCGTCCCGGCGGCCTTCCATATCAGTGAGGGCCAGCACGTCACCAATGATGCGGTCCCGTTCCTTCTGCGTGAATCCGTACGCGGCGCCGAAGAAGTCGAGGTATTCGAACACCG
>JAHBXU010000154.1 GCA_019636315.1 Planctomycetaceae bacterium
GATTCCTGGCTGCGCTCAAGACGGATGTGCGAACGACGTGTCGACGTCTTGCCGGGCCTTATCGGCGGTCGTCCTCTGCGCCAGGACGCTGGCCGAAGATCAATTCGAGCGTCTGATCCTCTTTCAGCAGTTTGGATTTGACCTTGATGGTGTCCTTGACGAGTGCTTCGGCGCCGGGGACGCGAATGAGGATCTGCACCACACCGTCGACCACCTCCAGACGCCGGCCGATCCTGGCGGGGACCAGACGGCCATTCTCTTCCTGGACGAACGCCTGTGCCGGAATAATTAGTAAATAGCCGTCCGTGCCGATGACCTTGCCGGAGAGGTCACTGATGTTGTACGCATGTCGGTTGCCGGGAATCTTGACCTGAATCACGATGTGATAGTCCTGCCCTGGGCGAGGACTGTCGCCCGATTGCGGCTGCTCGCCGGGGTGCCGCGCAATGGGGATGGTCCATGCGGTGAAACTGCCGACTTTCACCGCATTCCGTGGCTCCAGGAGTCGAAAGCCGCCATTTCCGGCCGCACCGGATCCCCCTTCTCCCTGAGAGTCGGCGGACGCTACATCTCGTAAAAACTGGTGCTCCAGCACGTTGATCTCGGCTTCCTGCTGCACGACGTCCGTCAACTGTTGGACGGCAATGCTTTTGCTCCCGGCAGGCACTTCCAGATGGATGTCATCCATCCGGTCAAACGGTTGGGGAGTGTCTGCGTCGCTCTGAACCACGGTTGTGATGCGTGTGGACTCCATGACCTGCGGAAAGATCCACAATGCCATGCCAATCATCAACACCGAATGGAGCAGGAACGAGAGCCCGTAACCAGTAGCCGCCGCTGAGCCGAGCCACGCGAGAGCGCGTCGGCGAAGACTGGCGGGATCGGCTTTGGGCTGGGATGTCGCGGTTCCTCTCTCGGACGGAGCGTGTGTGAGCACGGGCGACGTCGGGAGCGAGGGAACCTGGTCGGAGACGGCAGCACCATTCTCGCGCGGCGGCAGCCATTCCGGCCGTTGCGGGATTGCGGATTCGTCGGCAACGCTCAGGAAGCGCGCTTGCTGTTCCGCAATTCTCGCAGGCCGGGCCGAGCCGGGACTCTGTGAGCTAGGCGCCATGGACCGCGGCCTCGCATCGGAACCGCCGCGCCAGGCGAACCGGATCGAAGATTCGGTCGTCCCTCATTGGTGCCTCCCTGGCCCGCCCTGCGCTCGAAGGTGATCGTCGGCTGTCGAAACGATCGACAGATACCTTATCATACGGGAGGAGAACGAGCCAATCTTCAGGTTCTGAATCAGAATCCGTCTCGTTCCCGACGAAATCAACACTTGTCGCCTTAAGGCCGCGACCTCCTTCAATCCGTCACCCTGTTCCATTCGACGATCGCCGGCCACCGGCCAGAGTTTTCCCGTGCTTGCCAAACGCATCATCCCCTGTCTGGACGTTCACGCCGGGCGCGTCGTCAAAGGGGTGAACTTTCTCAATCTGCGCGACGCCGGCGATCCCGTGGATATCGCAGCACGCTATGAACAGGAGGGGGCTGATGAGCTCGTCTTCCTGGATATCACAGCCAGCCACGAACAACGGGACATTATGCTCGATGTCGTGCAGCGCACGAGCGAAGTCTGCTTTATGCCGCTGACGGTCGGAGGCGGCATTCGCACGCTCGACGATATCCGACGGTTGCTCAAGGCGGGCTGCGACAAAGTGTCGATCAACACAGCCGCAGTCAAAGATCCTGAGTTTATCCGGCAGGCGGCGCGCCGTTTCGGCAGTCAGTGCATCGTCGTGAACATCGATCCGCGGCGCGTGGCGAGTGAGGAGCGCGGCGTGTCGAGTGCCGCATCCAATGCCCCGCGTTTTGGAGCACCGGGAGACCCGATGGCCGTTCCGATGCATCTGCGCGTCCGGCCCCGTGCATGGCCCAAGTCAGGGCCGGGATCAGAGCGTCCTGCGGCCGATCGCTCTCAACATTCACCCCGCGACTCGCCGCCCGCCTGTTACTGGGACGTCCACATTCATGGCGGCCGCACGCCGACCGGATTGGATGCAGTTGCCTGGGCACAAGAGATGGAGCGGCTCGGCGCGGGCGAGATTGTCTTGACTTCGATGGACGCCGATGGAACCAGGGATGGTTACGATATTGAGATGACCCGTGCCGTGGCCGAAGCGGTCGAGGTTCCGGTCGTTGCCAGCGGCGGCGCGGGCGGCCCCGTCCATCTCCAGGAAGCACTCACGCAGGGACATGCCAGTGCGGCCCTGGCTGCCAGCATCTTCCATTACGGCGAATTCACCATCGCGGAGACGAAGCAGTTTTTGGCGGAACGGGGGATCCCGGTCCGGGTGTGATGCAGACGTGGTCACGTCGTCCCGAACTCCAGGCATTGGCGGCGAATGAACGTGCTTCGTCGATTCTTCGCGAATTATGCGGCCCGGCACCAGCATCCGGCCAATCAGCTGCTGCACCTTATCGGTTTGCCGGTGACGTTCGTCCTCCCGCTCATCCTGCTGACACGACAGGCGCCCGGATGGGCCGGAATCGCGTTCCTGGCAGGATATGCACTGCAATTTGCGGGTCACGCAATCGAGGGAAATGACGCAGGTGAGGCAATTCTGGTCAAGAAATCTCTCGGAATGCCCTATATCGATGTGATCGATCGAATCAATCGATCATCTCGCAACGATTAAACCGCCGATAGTTGTGATCAGGTGTCCTTGGCATGGGGCGTCGGCTGTGCCCGCATGTCGTTCCGCCCGAAGCCACAACGATCTGACCCACAGGCGGTTATGCGCGTTCTCCGACTCATGCAGGGTTTCCGTGCGGCGGCGTGGACCGCGCGAAAGCATTTGTTCTCCCGGGCTTCCATCCGGATTTCGACGGCGTTTGCGGTCTTCGCGAGCGGTTGCGTCCACCGGAACGACCCGCTCCACTATCCGCACGACGAACCGGTGCAGCACTATCGGAGTTACTCCGAAACGATCAGTTACCCGGACGTGATCCAGCCTCCCCCCGGTGAAGTCGCGTACTCTCAGGAGCCGCATACGATCCTGAATGAGGAGCGGAATGAGGTCTGGGACATGCCGATGGCGGAGGCGGTTGCCATTGCCCTCCAGAACAATCGCATCATCCGCAGCGGAGGACAGTTTCTCTCCCCTGGCAACGTCCTCCTCGCGGGGGGCGATCGAGTCCCGTCCGTTCTGGATCCGGCGATTCAGGAATCGGGAGTCCTGTTTGGAACGCGCGGCGTCGAGGCGGCGTTGGCGGCGTTCGACGCCGAATTCTCCACGCGCATGACGTGGGGACGTAACGAACAAGTCCAGAACAATCCGTTCTTCGGAGCCGGGCTGACGCCGGGCGGAACCCTGGTCACGGAGACGGCGAACTTTACGTCCGGATTGAGAAAGGACTTTGCCTACGGCGGGCAGATTCAACTCGGACACGACGTGGACTATCTCTGGAGCAACGCGCCGGGCCAGTTGTTCCCCTCTGTGTACACGGGCAATATCAACGCCCGTTATCGGCATCCCCTGCTCGCAGGAGCCGGCACCGAGTTCACCCGCATCGCCGGTCCAGTCACGCAAAGCTTCGGCGGGATCACCGGTGTGACGCAGGGCGTCATCATCGCCCGCATCAACAACGATATTACGATTGCCGATTTTCAGGCGGCCGTTCTCAACCTCGTGCGTGATGTCGAGGACACTTACTGGGACCTGTACCTCGCCTATCGTAACTTCGATACGGCGGTGACAGCACGCAACTCCGCACTCGCCACATGGCGGTTCGCCCGAATTCGCGTCGACCTGGGCGCCAACATCGACGTCGCCGATGAATCGCAGGCCCGCGATCAGTACTGGGCCTCGGAAGCATTGGTGCAGAACTCCCGGTCACGAATTTTCAGCGCCGAAACGGCGCTGCGCCGATTGCTGGGGCTTCCGGTCAATGAGGGTCGCGTGATTCGTCCATCGGACGAACCAATCACTGCCAAGTATGTTCCCGAATGGGACATCAGCCTGTCCGAGGCGCTCACGCATCGCGTCGAACTCCGTCGACAAAAATGGGGCATCAAAAGTCTGGAACTGCAGCTGACCGCAGCCAGAAGCCTGACGCGGCCGCGGCTGGATTTCATCGGCGGCTATCAGGTCAACGGCTTCGGGGACAATCTGCTTCAGTACGGCGACTCCGATGTGGCGGGGACCACCCAAGGACTGAACAGCTTCTATGAGACCATCACTCAGGGCAATCAGACGGGATGGGGTCTGGGATTTGAGTTGACCATGCCGCTCGGCTTCCGCCAGGCGCACGCCCAGGTGCAGAACATCGAACTGCGACTTGCCAAAGCACGTGAAGTGCTCCGCGTGCAGGAGATGGAAGTCAGTCACGAGCTGGCGGTCGCGTTCCAGGAACTCACGCGTTCCTATGCGTCGTCGGAGTCGAACTTCAGCCGCCGCGACGCGGCCATCGACAATGTCGAGACCATTCAATTGCAGCAAGTCGGCGAAATCAAAACGATTGACGAAGTGCTGCGGGCTCAGGAACGCCGCGCTCAGGCGGAAGTCGCCTTCTTCTCGTCGATCGTGGACTACAACAAATCGCTGACCAATCTGCACTACCGCAAGGGGACTCTCCTTGAGGATGCAAACATCCTCCTGCTGGAAGGGGGGTGGGATCCGGACGCCTACGTCGACGCCTATCGTCGCGCTCAGTGCCGCACCGGCGCCATCGAGACGCCGCTCAAGCATACCGAACCGGCCGCATTCGTGTGGCCGGCGCCGCCCGATGGTGCTGCCCTTCCCCGCGTCCCCGCGGCTGGTCCTGGGCCGGCCTCGATCGGGTCGCCGTCACCAGACTTCCTGGAACAGCCCCAACCGCAATCGAAACCACCGCTGGGTGATGAATGGAATCCGGATCAACAGGCTCCCGAACCGTATGCTGATCCGGTTCCCCGAGAACCGTCCGCCTCAACCGCGCCTGTCTCGCGTCCCACTTCAACCGTGCGGCAGGTCGGCGCCACCTCATTCGATGCCTATTTCAAGACCTTCGGCAACAAAGAAGGGAACTGAACGCGCCGTCGCTGTCTGAACAGGACGAGCAAGAAGTGACCGACGAGCGTTTGCCGAAAAGTCACCCGAAACCTGAGTGAGGGACCTCAGCAGAAGCCCTCACCCACGTCTCGGGTGACGATGTTTTCAGATCCCGCACTTTGTTCGCTGAACTGAACCACGGTCCTGCCGCATGGTTCCGCCTGGCTCTGCGGAGTCGGCAATGCGGAAACAAGCCGATCTGAAATCGGTCTTTGCCCGCGGCCCTGCTTGAAACGCGCAACGCTCTCTCTCGGGCGACACGGGGCTTTGAATCTTCTCGCAATGGGCCACGTGTCCCGCGGGAGAATCCGCCCTTTCCGCCCGTGCGGCTTGGGATCCGGCCGCAATCTGGCGGGAATTGGCGGGGGACTGCTTTGTTCTTCCCTCGGACGGCTGATACAATCTCGCTTCGGCCACGTCTCACGTCTATGCAGATAACAAGAGGAGCGGACTCGCCTATGGCGAAGGAAGAGGGGATTCCCGTTGACGGCACTGTCGTCGAGGCGCTTGCCAACACGCAATTTCGTGTGGAGGTCGAGGGCGGGCACATGGTCATGGCACATGTGGCCGGCAAAATGCGGAAGCACTTCATCCGCATCGTGCCTGGTGACAAGGTGACCGTGGAGATCTCGCCGTACGATCCGAACCGGGGCCGCATCGTCTATCGCGAGCGATAAGGCGGCCGGGCCACTTTCCCGCAACAGACGGCCTTGCCGGCAAGAGACAGGGGATCGCTGCACATGTCCGCGGCCGGCGACTCAGGCGCAACCGCGTCCTTGCCTTCTGTGCGGCTCTTTACGGACGGGGCATGCAGTGGAAACCCCGGTCCGGGCGGCTGGGCGTTCCTGCTTCGCCATCCATCGTCAGGCAGTGAATTGGAGCGGTCGGGCGGCGCCCCCCTGACCACCAATAACCAGATGGAACTGCAGGCGGTCATTGAAGGACTGGCGGCGCTCAAGTCCCGTTCCCAGGTCGAAGTCGTAACGGACAGCACCTACGTGGCCAAAGGGTCTGCCGAATGGTTGCCGGGTTGGAAACGCAACGGCTGGCGTCGCCGCGATGGGAACCAATGGAAGCCGGTCAAGAACGTGGAGCTATGGCAACAGTTGGACGACCTGCTCGCACGCCATGTCGTTCGCTTCCAGATCATCAAGGGCCATAGCGGTCACCCCGAGAACGAGCGCTGCGATGAGCTGGCCGTGGCGGCCGCCCGCCAGTTTCGTTCCTGATCTCTCAACGCCCTGGTCGCGGCTCCCTTGCGGGGATGCGGTTCTCCGATCAGATTGCTTCGCCGGCGCGACCGTCACAATCGTTACCTGCCGGCCGACCACAGGGAAATCGCCGCCTTCTCCGAGCCGAGACGCCGCGCCGCCGCCCCATGACGCTGTGAGAATCCCATAGTTGTGAATTCTCCGTGAGGTGTACTCGATCGTGCGCCGATCCTCTGCGGCGTCCTCTCTGGCACGACAGACCTCCCATGAAACTGGCGGAATGGTTCAGCCGGTGGCTCGCGGCAGCAGGTTCCTCGACCTGCTGGATGTTCACGTTTTGCGCGCTGGCCGTGCTGAACCTGCTTATCGCCGTGGGCACTCTGGATCTGCACCAGCGCACGGATTCGTTGCACGCCATGGCGGAAGAATCGAACCGCTACTGGTCGCTCCGCCAGCGCGACGTGGCGCAGCTTATGGAAACGGCGTTTCGCGCGAACATTGCCGCGAGCGAAGCGCTCGCAGACGGGAATGTCGGGAAGCATCGCCATATGTTTCACGAGGCGCATCACGAATTCCAGCGGCGACTCAGCGATCTGGCGGTGAACCTCTCAACGCATCGCACGGATGTCTCGGGAATGTTCGTCCATTCCATCCATCGTGCGGACCAGTCGTTTCACCAGCTCGCGGAACACGCCACGAATCTGCTCGCGTCGCTGGCCTCGAATGACCTCGCGGCCGCCACCGCGTCATTGGCCGCACATGATCAGAGCACCGCGGCGGGATATGACGCGCTCAAAGAGATCGGCGCACTCGCCTCGTCGACGTCGCATCGCGAGTCACTGGAGTATTTCCGCAAAGCGGCGCGGCTGCGTCAGCTCGACCGGACGGTCGGCTCGCTGTTGGTTGTGCTCGTGGCGAGCCTGGGCTGGTACGGCGTGCGCATCCAATCGGGTATGCAGCGGCTGCATCTGGAACACGTCCGCACCAATCGGCGACTGACCGCCTTCCGAGAGGCGGTGGATGCGGCCGGTATTGTGGCAATCACCGACCGCGGCGGGAGAATCCTCGAAGCCAACAACAACTTCTGCAAAATCTCGGGTTACAGCCGCGACGAGCTGATCGGTACGAATCACCGCATCATCCGCTCCGGCCATCACCCGAGGTCCTTCTTCAAGGATATGTATGCGGCTGTCGGTCGCGGGCAGGTATGGCGTGGCGAGATCTGCAACCGGGCCAAGGACGGATCGCTCTATTGGGTCGATTCGGTCATCGTTCCGATGCGCGACGATGATGGAAAGATCGTCGAGTATCTCTCCATTCGTAATGAAACCACCGACCGCGTGCGGATGCTCAACCATTTGCGGGAGATTGCTCACCACGACGCCCTGACCGGACTCCCCAACCGGATCGCGGTCTTGAACTCCATTCAGGCCGCCATCGATCAGCCGCAGGGACTCCCCTTTGCGCTGCTCTTTCTCGACTTCGACGGTTTCAAGCTGATTAACGACAGCTTGGGGCACGATGTGGGCGACCTGCTGCTCAAGCAGATCGCCCAACGCCTCAACGAAGCGCTCCGCGCGACCGACGTTGTCGCTCATGGTGGTTCGCCCGGTCTGCCCGCACGCCTGGGGGGAGACGAGTTCGTCATCCTTCTCAAGGATCTTAAGAAGGCATCAGACGCTGTCGCCGTGACCGACCGCCTTCTGAGCGTGTTCT
>JAHBXU010000155.1 GCA_019636315.1 Planctomycetaceae bacterium
AGGCTCTTTGGCGACATCACGATCAGCGGCTTTTTCCACTGCCGCAGCACCTGGCGGCGGAGCAGATGAAAGATCTGCGCCGGCGTCGAAGGCTGGACGACCTGCATGTTGTTCTCGGCCGAAAGCATCAGGAACCGCTCCAGTCGCGCTGAGGAGTGTTCCGGCCCCTGTCCCTCGAATCCGTGCGGCAACAGCATGACGAGTCCGCTGAGGCGCTCCCATTTGTCCTCGGCACTGGCGATGAACTGGTCGACAATGACCTGAGCTGCGTTGACGAAATCGCCGAACTGTGCCTCCCAGATGATCAGCCCCTCGGGCCGATCGAGACTGTACCCGTACTCGAAGCCCAGGACGCCCGCCTCGGAAAGTGGACTGTTGTAAATCTGCACGAGGTGCGGCGACTCCGTGAGATTTCTCAACGGAACAAACGGGTGGCCGTCATCGTAGTCGTAAAGTACGGCGTGGCGATGGCTGAACGTTCCGCGGCACACGTCCTGGCCCGACAATCGCAGGTGCGTCCCATCGGCGACAAGCGTGCCGAAGGCCAACGCTTCAGCGGCGCCCCAGTCGAGAGGGCGTTTGCCGGCCGCCATTTCACGGCGCGCATCGAGAAGTCGAGCCAGCTTGGGGTGGACGGAAAAATCTCCGGGCACCTCGGTTTGAGCGTGAAGGACGCGCGAGAGCGTGTCGGTGTCAACCGGCGTGCGTACTGTCTCCGTGGCGAGTACACCGCCCCCCTTGAACCCGGCCCAGACGCCGCTGAGCTGAGGCAGACAACGAATAAAGTCATCCCGCCTCGCTTCGGCAAGCTCCTGTTCCAGTTTGTCCCGGCGGCTTTCGACGATCTGTTGCGCTTCCTTTTCGGTCACGCCATGCTGGCGGAGCAGATGACCGAAATAGTGCTCATAGGTGGACGACTTCTTCTGGATGTCGCGATACATGACCGGCTGAGTGAACGCCGGCTCGTCACTTTCGTTGTGACCGCGGCGGCGGTAGCAGTACATGTCGATGACGACGTCCCGTTGAAACTCCCGGCGGAAGTCGAGTCCCAGGTTGACAACCTGTGCGACGGCCTCCGGATCTTCACCGTTGACATGGAAGATCGGGATCTGCAGCATCTTGGCGACATCGGTCGCATACGTGCTCGACCGGCCTTCGTTGGGCGACGTCGTGAAGCCGATCTGATTGTTCACAATGACGTGCAGCGTGCCGCCGACGGAATACCCCGGCAACTCGCTGAGGTTGAGCGTCTCCTGCACGATGCCTTCGCCGGCGAACGCCGCGTCGCCGTGAATCAGGATGACGGCCCCCCGACGATGGTCGAAGTCGGAAAAACGATCCTGCTTGGCGCGCATGCGGCCGAGCGCGACCGGGTTGACGAATTCCAGATGGCTGGGATTGAAGCACAACGAGAGATGAACGGCGTTTCCTTTGGACGTCGTCCAGTCCCCGCTGTGCCCCATGTGGTACTTCACGTCCCCGCGGCCCATATGGAGTTCCGGGTCCACGTCGTCGAACTCACGGAAGATTGTCCGAGGGCTCTTGCCGGTGATGTTCGCCAGGACGTTGAGACGTCCGCGATGAGCCATCCCCAGTACAATTTCCCGGACGCCTTCGTTGCCCAGCTTCTCAATGGCCATATCCAGAAGTGGGATCAGGCTCTCCGCGCCCTCCAGAGAGAAACTCTTCGCGCCCACGTACTTCTTCGCGATGAACTCCTCAAAGAGCACGGCATCGGCCAATCGTCCGAGAATTCGCAGTTGCTCTTCCCGTTCCAGCTTGATGCTGTTGCCTGTGCGTTCCATGCGGTCGGCGAGCCAGGTGCGGACGCGCAGGCTGTCGATGTGCATGAACTGCACACCAATTGAGCGGCAGTAGGTCTGGCGGAGCCAGGCGATCATCTGCCTCAGTGTGCGATGTTCCGGCCCGCCGAACCACACCGTCGACAGTTCGCGATCGAGGTCCGCGTCGGAGAATCCGTAGAACCCCGGATCGAGTTCCGGCGGAGGCAGCGGCGATTTTCCCAGGGGATCGACAGCCGCGACAATGTGCCCGCGCACCCGAAAGTTGCGGATCAACTGGTCCAGCCGCTCCTGCAGTCCGGCGACGTCGCGACGTCCCATCGGCTGGGCAACCTCGGCCCGTCCGACGCCCGGAGGGTTGAAGACGCTCCGCGCAGGAAAGGGGCGCTCGATCGGAGCCGCTGCGAGGCCGTTCCCATCCCCAGACAAACCATCGAAGTACCGCCGCCACTCTGTCGGGAGATTCCGATCGCCGCGGAGATAACCCTCATAAAGCGATTCCAGATAGGGCAGACTCAAACTGCTCAACGCATGACCGTTCGAGGAAGGCAAGGGTGATCCTCTCCGCTGGACAAGGGGGATGACCAATCCGGTCACCTAGTCTCTGATGGGATAGGGAAGAACGCGACGGAAATCAACTCTGAACGTGAGGCGATTTTCGTCCGAGCACGATTGACCGCCACCGGGGCTGTGAGGCGGCGCTCCCGACAGCCGTTCGTAAGTTTGTCATGCTCCTCGCACGACACGTTGACCTTGCCATCGAAGCAACCGTCAAACGCGCCGCTGCTCGAACCACAAACGGTGTGCCGTCCGCCCCAGGACATCGCGTATCGCGTCCGGTTCCAGCCCGAGTTCATGTGTAAAAATCCGCAGATGCTGAGCATAGGTGACCCGCGGACACCACAGTTCGCAGGGGAAATTGCTCCCCCAGAGGCATCGATCGGATCCGAAGGCCTCGAGGATCGTGCGGCAGGCGGCATGCAGATCGCGGCAGGGATATGGCTCTTCGCTCCCTGTCGGGAGAAACGTGAGCTTGGCATTGACGCGAGGCAACATCGCGAGAGTCCGCATCGCATCCAGCGTCGGCGGAAGATCGGGTCCCGCCTTGATGTTCAGGCAATGGTCAATCACCACATCGAGATCCGGATGCTGCCGGACCAGCGTTTCAATCTCGCCCAGCTTATCCCGATTAACCAGCACGTTGATAACGATCCCCAATCGTTCAGCCGCGGCCCAGAGACGCTCAACCCCGGGATCGTCGAGTCGCCCGCTGGCGGCCGGAATGCTGCGCATCCCGCGGACGTTGAACTCGCGGACGTATTTCTCCAGAAGCTCCGGGCTGCCAGGATCATCCGGGTCGAGCGTCACCACACCAACCAGGAAATCTTTGTTCTCCCTTGAGGAATCCGCGGTGAAGCGGTTGTCCCAGCGATAGAACGTGCTCGTTTGAATGGCGGTTGCGTAACCGACGCCAGCCGCCTGCATCTCTTCCCGCAGATGCGATACGGTCCCTTTGCCCGCCGGGGGCCGATAGGGCTGTTCGATGGTGGGATACCGTTGCTCATCCTCGCCGTAAATGTGTGCGTGACAATCAATGATCAGCAGGGGTTCCGCGTCATCCGCAGCACGTGACGGCGACAGGCCCACCATGCCGGAGGTCGCAACTCCTGCAACGGCAACACCGGCGGCCTTCAAGACGTCTCGTCGATTGACGGATTCGTGGCCAGTCATATTTCGTCTCCCAAGGGCTTCACGGCGCGCGATCATTATCCAATGTGCCCGCTGTCGGGGCCATTCACTTTCCTCTGTTCCAACGATAAAAACTGGGAACCGGCAGCGCCCCTCCCAATTCAGGACCTTCCGCATGAACCTGTCCGAACGCGAAATCCTGCTCCGACTGGGCCACGGGGAGTCGATCGCAGACGTGTGTGCCGCGGCCGGGATGCCTCGCGACGACTTCAGCCATTGGTGGACCGCCTGCACCCGCCGTCGCGTTTCAGCCGCCTCAGGGACGCAACCCGCAGCCGTGTCCAAAGCCGTCCGAATTCATCGCGACGAATGGGGGGTGCCGCACATCTTTGCCGAGAACGATGCCGATTTGTTCTTCGGCTTCGGCTTCGCGATGGCACAGGATCGTCTCTTTCAGCTCGATTATCTCCGCCGCAAAGGGGCCGGACGTCTGGCGGAAATCCTGGGCCCCGATGGCCTGGACTGGGACATCACGGCCCGGACGGTCGGGCTTCCCCGCATCGCCCGCGACGAGTGCGCGCGGCTGCCGGACGAAACGACTGCCCTGTTGACGTCGTTTGCAGCCGGAATCAATGCCGTCATCGACCAGCTTGGCGATCTCGTGCCGATCGAATTCGACCTCCTGGACTACCGGCCCGAGCCGTGGACGCCCCTCGATTGCCTGCTCATTGAGAATGAATTCCGCTGGTATCTGACGGGGCGGCTCCCGGTGATCGCAATTCCTGAACTGGCCAAACGCGTGCTGGGTGAGGGACCGTTGTATCGCGCGTTCCTGCAGGGGGAAGCGGACGAAGAATGTATTCTTCCCGTCGACACTTATCCTCCCAGATCTCCCATGCGTGCCGCCCTGGCGAGCGAAGATGTCGGCCAGACAATGGGCATGCCGCATGATGGCGTGGGCAGCAATAACTGGGTCGTGTCGGGTCGCTTAGCGCTCAGCGGAAAGCCGCTCGTCGCCAGCGACCCGCACATCGCCTTCGAAGCCGTGTCCTGCTGGTACGAGGCCCATCTGTGCGGCGGGTCGTTCAACACGGCCGGGATGGCTTATATCGGAATGCCCGCGATTCTGGTCGGCCGCAACGAGCGCGTCGCCTGGGCGATCACCAACAATATCTGCTCGCTGCGCGACCTCTACCAAGAGCGAATCGATCCGGCACATCCCGGATGTTTTCTGTTTAATGGATGCTGGGAGCCAGCGTGCGAGATCGTGGAGTCGATCGCTGTTCGCGGCGCCGCGCCCGTGAAAACGACCATTCGTTTCTCCCGTAACGGGCCAATCATTGATGAGATTCTGCCGCTGGCAGTGCGAGATACCGGGCCGGTCTCGTTGAAATGGTTGGGCGCCCATCACGGCGGCTGGCTGACAGCCCTGCTGGCGATGGACCGTACCCGTGATGTCGCCGAATTCCATGCCGCACTCAGACCTTGGCACGTGCCGACATTCTGTCTCGTCTTCGCGGATGTCGACGGAGGCATCGGCTTCAAAACAACCGGCCGCATTCCGCTTCGACGTCGCCTCGAACGGGGCTACCGGAACGGATGGGACCCGGAGGATCAATGGACCGGACTGATCCCGTTTGAAGAGATGCCCGAGTCGTTGGACCCTGAGCGTGGTTGGTTGGTGACCGCGAACAATCGCATCGCCACGAACGATTTTCCCTACCCGCTGTCGGGCACCTGGAGCCGCGGGCATCGTGCGGTGCGCATCCGCGACATGATCGAGGACCGCCTCGCGCGTTCCGCCGACACGGAACGCCCCTTCACATTCGAGGACTTTCGCGCCATGCAGCAGGATGCCCTGTCCCTGCGCGCGGCCGAGCGAGTTCCCTCGCTGCTGGCGATCCTGCAAACCAGTCCGGACCAGCGCGTTCAATCGGCCGCCGCCATTCTTCGCGATTGGGATCTGCAAAGCGATGCAACGCAGGTCGGTCCGACGCTGTTCAACGTCTTCTTCACATTCTGGACGCAGGCCGTTGTCAAGCAGCGGTTTGACGAGCACGCGCGCATGCTGGTGGTGCAGGGGAGTGAGTCCCTTGCGGCACGACTGCTGACCGATGATCCCGACGGCTGGTTTCCTTCGGGAGTTCGCCCTGCAGAGATCCTGGCGGCATTCGAGCGGACGCTCACCGTTTTGACGGACAGGCTCGGGCCGGATCTCCACGAATGGACCTGGGGCCGGTTGCATTGCATGCCGCTGAAGCACGTCCTCTCCTCGCGGGGGGAGCTGTCCGAACTGCTCGACCACGGAAACGTTCCGGTCAAAGGGGACATGGGCACGGTCTGCAACACAGGCAGCGGTCCTGACTGGCTGGCGACAACAGGGAGCGGCTATCGAATGATTCTCGACCTGCACGAAGAACCGCCAGGCCTCTGGGCGTCTGACGGGCAAAGCCAGTCCGGACAACCCGGCAGCCCCCACTACGACGACCAGCTCGACGACTGGCTTGCGGGCGAGTACCACTTCCTCTCACTGGAACGCAACCGTCTGCACACACCGAGCGACCGTGTGTTCCGACTGGAGCCGCTGTAACTCGATGACCGTTCGCAGGGTGGGTTTCGCATACCACTTCGGTTCAACCGCTCGTTTGAAAAACCTGGGAATCACTTCAGTGGACACAGCCCATCCGACAGTGCTGTCTCGCCTCGAATTGTTCGTTCCTCAGGCGTCACAATCCGGATGATTGACACCCGGCCTCGAAATATGCTGCCGAATTTGTGTTGATATCGGACCGATTTGACGTTTCCTCGTCCGTCTGATCGAATAGAATACGGGGTCTGAGCAACATTCGACTGAGAATCGGTTGGGGCCGCGGCCGATTCCAATGCTCGGGCGACCTGTGTGGTGCTCGCCGAGGGAATGGACACGAGTTGGTTGTTCAGCGCATCAAGGAAACCTGCGCACTCGCGAACGCGATTCTTACCCGTATCGGCCAGGTTTGATGATCGCCAAGCTGATTCCACTGAACGGCAAGCCTCCGATCTCGATCACCGCCGATGTCACGGTGGTGGGCCGTAAGCGCGGTTTGTGCGACATCGTGCTGGACGATCCGAGCATCTCCAAAGTCCACGGCGTCCTTGCCAAGACGGACGGCCTGCTGTTTTTTCGCGACCTGGGCAGCACCAACGGCATGAAGGTCAACGGACAGCGCGTGAGCCGCGGGGCGCTGATTCCCGGCGACGAACTGTCGTTTGCCAGCTTTCGCTTTCGCGTACACCTGGGACCCGGTCAGCCGGAAGTCGGCCATCATGAACCGACGGAAGTCTTGCCGCTGCCTTCACTCCCCTTCGATTCGATGGCCGAGCCGTTCGGCATCCCCGCAGCACCGGATTCTCAAGGAGACCTGGGGCTGCGCAGCAACAGCGACGTGCGCTTGCTCCCTAAAGACTCCCACGTTGAACCGGTCTACTGATCGACACGGGACAACGACAACTCCGCAGGCGAACAAGTCATAGACGCTCTCGCCTCGCCCGCCGAACCCTCAGCGAGGGACTGTCGCGAGACGCCTTCGCTGACGCTCGCGTTACCAACGACCGCCCATTGTCCCGCGTCAGCCCTTCGGTGAGAGTCCGTAAGCCTTCAAAGTGCGTGCGAGCGATTCCTGCTGCGCTGCCGCGAGCGGCGTGAGAGGCAATCGGACTTCGCCCGTGTCCCGCCCCAACAGACGCAAAGCGGCTTTGACGGGAATCGGATTCGTCGCCAGCCCCAGCATATCGCGGCATAGCGGAAACAGCTTGTGGTGCCAGCGCTGCGATTCGCTCACATTCCCTTCCCGCCAGGCGGCCAGCAACTGCCCGACGTCGCCGGGGACGATGTTGCCAACAACGGAAACAACGCCGCTGCCGCCCAATGCCAGCAACGGCAGCGTCAGGCTGTCGTCGCCGGAAAGGATCGTCAGGTCGCTGCCGTTGAGAATCTGCGACGCCTGATCCATTGAGCCGGTCGACTCTTTGACTGCGACGATATTAGGAATCTCTCCCAGGCGGCAGATGGTGTCCGGCTCAACGTTCTTCGCCGTTCGGCCGGGGATGTTGTACAGGACCAGCGGCAGATCGACGGCTTCCGCGACGGCACGATAGTGCTCGAAGAACCCGTCCTGCATGGGCTTGTTGTAGTACGGCGCGACGAGCAGGGCACCGTCCGCACCCGCCGCTTGAGCACGTGACGTCAAACGAATCGCTTCGGCCGTGCTGTTCGATCCGGTCCCAGCCATCACCCTGATGCGGCCTGCCGCCTGCTCGCAGACGATGGCGATGACCTGCTCGTGCTCCTTGTGGCTCAGTGTGGGACTCTCGCCGGTGGTTCCGCAAGGACTGACGCATTCGGTTCCGGCATCGACGTGAAAGTCGACCAGTTTGCGGAGTGCCGCTTCGTCGACGTGGCCGTCACGAAACGGCGTGACCAACGCCACCGTCAAACCGGCGAACATTTCCCCCTTACGACGACGTACCATGA